>NZ_JBKORF010000011.1:0-221597 GCF_047314685.1 Shewanella sp. BJSY2023SW001 | reverse complement strand
GAGCGAGGTGGAATCGTTGGCTTCGCCTGCTTTCGTCGCAATAATTTATGACAAGCTTTGGTATCGTAAGCCCCGTCAGCGGAGACTTGTCTAAGTTTGCGTCTTAGGGGAGCCAGTAACGCTGGAAGTACTTCATTATCTGCTACAGTTTCAAGGCTTGTTTGCGCACTTGTTGTGGCAAAGTTTAGAGTGGATCTCCAGCCGTATGCACATCAATATCTGGATGGGTTCTGGCATAGTTGAGTGCCAACACCACCAGCAGCACCATAGAAGAAGTCAAAAGCCCTATGCTGAGTTGTCCCATCATGGGCACCAGCGACATTAACATGGCCGCAAGACCGGCGGCAAAGTTCTGCAGGCCACCGAGCAGGGCACCGGCAACTCCGGCTTGGCGCGGGAAGGGTTCAAGCGCTGCCGATGTCAGTGCCGGAAACAGTATGCCTGCCCCGGTAAAGAAGAGCACAGAGCCAATCAGTAGGCACCAGCCTATCACCAAAGTTGACAGGCCGGGCAGTAGTAAAAATAGCGCCCCGGCGCCCAGCAGAGCTACGCCGTGGTGAAACAGTTTATGCAGTGATGCCTGTCTGCCGGCATACCAGGCGCCCAAAAGATAACCCGGAATAGGGGCCACGAAATAGCAGCTGACCATCATGGGACTCATGGCCAACACCTGACCATAGAGAATACCGGCAATAGCCTCAAAGGCGGCAATCCCGGCGAAGGTAGCCACCAAAGACAGCAGATAACCGCGAAAGGCTCTGTGTTTGAGCACCAAGGCATAAGACTTGAGCACAGATTGCGGCTGGCGTTTTTCTTTGGGCAGGGATTCCTTGAATTTCAGCGCCAGGGTGATTACCACAAAGATCCCGAAAAAAGCCAGGAACCAATACACGGCATGCCAGCCATAATGCATACTCAACACCCCGCCAATAAAAGGAGCCAGCAGCGGTGAGAACACCACGGCCATGGACACGTAACTGTTGAAGCGCACCAGTTTTTCACCGAAGAAGAAATCTCTTGGAATAGAACGGCAAAGGGCGCCGGCACTGGCGGTGCCGCAGCCTTGAATGGCACTGGCAAGCAACAAGGTGTTAAAGCTCTCGGCGCAGGCGGCAATGATAGCGCCTACAACGAACAGACTGAGACCGATAAGCAGCAGCGGCTTACGGCCGAATCTGTCCGATACCGGGCCATAAACAAATTGCAGCAGGCCATAGGCCAACAGATAAGTGCCCATAATCGCCTGTAACTGACCGGCGCTGACACTGAATTGCTCACCCATCATAGGCAGAGCGGGCACAAAAATGGTTTGGGCTATCTGGCCGCAGGCGACCATCATCACCAGCATGATTAACAGGGGGCTCAAGGATACGCCGGAAACATTCTCATCAGGTACCACAGTCAATACTCCACAACCTTGATACAGAACTAAAAGATCGTTTGGGAAGATACGCAAAGACGAGTGCCGGATAGGGAGGCGCATCTTCCTGCTCGGGGTCTCCCCGAGACGGGCGCTATCATACTCGGCTATTTTGCAATTTCAATGACAGAAGTCGCTGTTAAACAAGAAAAAACTAGGGATGTTGATAACTTTTCATCCGGCACAATAGCGTGTAATTATTTTTTTACAGTTGTTGGGTTGATTCTTGGGCAAAGCCAACAGTAAGTCATCTCTGTAACCCGCGCACCTTCGCTTTTATTGGTTTTGAAGTCAGCAGTTGAATATTGGTGCGGAATAATATGTTTACAGTCTGCTTTGGTAAATTAATTTTTGGATCTCAAGCCTGTTACTCGTGTTATCGGCAAGCGGCCAGCGTTCCATCCTAGAAAGAGTGAGCTTAAAGCGCTTGCTGCAACCAGGATGCGGCAGTAAACTGCGCCGGCCATTAGATTCGGCTGTCACTGCCTCAACACCACTCCTAATCCAGTGGCACAAACTAGCTATTAAGTCATTGTCATTCGGGATATTCATGTCAATTCAACCTCACGCGGTTCACCGCTTGTATGAATACCGTCAGTCGCTGTCGACCAAACCTTATGCCTCAAGGGGCAAGAATCTTATTCGCTGCGGTCGCTGTCTGTTGGAGCAGAGCTTTTGTACTTGTGAGTACAGGCGACTGTTGCCTTCCAAAGCGGCGTTTGCGCTGGTTATGTATGATGCCGAGGTATTGAAACCCAGCAACAGTGGGCGTTTGATAGCCGACCTCATTCCGGATACCCATGCCTTTCTCTGGTCGCGAACTCAGCCGGACCCTCAACTCTTGGCCTTGCTGGAAAACCCGGATTATCAACCCTACCTGGTGTTTCCTGGGGAATATGCCTTACCTGGGCAAGAGGTGGTGACTGAGGCTTTGAGTGAGGTGCTCGCTAATCAGGGAGAGCCCGAGCAAGCCAAGCTGCCGCTGTTTATTGTGCTCGATGGCAGTTGGCGTGAGGCGGTGAAGATGTTTCGCAAGAGTAGTTATCTGCATCAATTACCTATGCTGTCATTCAGCGCTGAAACCTTGGCTCGCTATCAGCTTAGAAAGGGCAGCCGCGACTTTCAGATGGGCACCGCCGAAGTGGCGATATTAACTCTGCAATCTTTAGGGGAACAAGGCTGCGCCGAAGCCTTGGATACCTGGTTTAAGCTCTTTATCAGCAGCAGTTTGGCAACCCGCAGTCGCTTGGTAAAAAATAAGCCAGAACAAATTCAAATACTCAAACAGCAGTTTACCCGCCAGGTCGCCGATTTGTATTCCGAACAGATAACTTATCGTCCCTAACCAGGGATGATAATTGACAAGTAGCTTCAAGCACTTACACTGGGAAATAAAACAATCTGGCGCCAAACGCCGGGTTGTTGAGCCATCAGGACCGCCCATTGAATGTTGGAAGCTGCCATGTCCTTAGTTGTTACTGCACTAAAACCCGTGTTTGCCCGTAAGGGTTATTTCAATCACTCGATTGCTCCACTATTGCCACTGCTCATTGTCAGTGGTTTTTTATTGCTCGGTTGTGAACCTGAACCCGTGACCATCACCCCCAAACTGGTGGTGGTGGAAGAGGTTGAGCAGGCGACTGTGCCTGTTTACGGTAATTATGTCGGTATCACCAAAGCTTCGTTGGATGTGGAGGTCAGGGCCCGAGTCGATGGCTTTGTCGAGGAGCGACTCTTTACCGAGGGCAGCGCTGTCAATGCCGGCGATATCTTATACAAGATAGATAACAAGCCGTATAACGCAGTGGTTAACCGACTCAAGGCCAATGTTGAGTCACAGCAGGCGATACTGGAAAAGGCGCAGCGGGATGTGAAGCGTCTGAAACCTCTCTATGAACAGGATGCCGCCAGTCAGTTGGATTATGACAATGCGCTGTCGGCGTTGGCTCAGGCCAAGTCGGCTCTGGCCGCCGGCCACGCCGAGTTGGAAGAAGCGCTGCTGGAGCTTAGTTACACCGAGATAAAGGCGCCGATCGCAGGTTTAGTCAGTCGCTCCGAGGTGGATATCGGCGCCTTGGTCGGTAGCCAGGGGCAATCCTTGCTGACACGGGTGAAGCAGGTGAACCCCATTTATGTCAATTTCAATATGTCGGCGCTGGATTACCTCAATGCCAGACGTCGCATGACCAGTTACAACCAGCAACAGGAAGCCGAGACTGAAGGCAAGGCGGTAGAGGGGTTTGTACGTATCACCTTGCCGGACAACAGTGAATATCGCTATCTGGGTAACGTCAGTTTCACCGATCCTCAGGTTAACCCCAGTACAGGTACTTTTGAGGTGAGAGCGGTTTTGCCCAATCCGGACAAAGAGTTGCTGCCGGGTCAATACACCAATGTCAGGATCAAACTCAGTGAGATAGACAATGCCATAGTGATACCGCAGCGTTCGACCCAAGTGGATCAGGGCGGCGTTTATGTGATGGTGGTGATGCCGGACAATAAAGTTGAGCGGCGCTTTATCGTGATTGAGCATCAGGGGCCTGAGGGCGTGGTGGTCAAGAGTGGTCTCAACGCCGGTGAACGTGTGATAGTCGAAGGCATGCACCGTGTGCGTCATGGCCAACTGGCCGAGCCGCTTGATGCCAAAGAGTATCAGAAGCGTCTCGACGAGCAGGAAAAGCAGGAGGCACTGGAGCAGCAATCAAAAGAACAGGAGCGTAACTAGATGGCTCAGTTCTTTATTGGCCGACCCGTGTTCTCGGCCGTTATCAGTATTGTTATTGTGCTCTTGGGCTTGATAGCCATGTTCCAGCTGCCGGTGGATCAATATCCCTATATCACGCCGCCGCAGGTGAGTATCTCGGCTTCCTATCCGGGAGCCGCCTCCACAACCGCCGCAGAGTCAGTGGCAACACCGCTGGAGCAGGAGGTCAATGGTGTGCCCAATATGATCTATATGAGCTCCAAGAGCACCAATTCTGGCGGCACCAATGTCACCATCACTTTTGATGTAGGCACAAGCCCGGATCTGGCGGCAGTGGATGTGCAGAACGCGACTCAGCAGGCTCTGGGTAATTTGCCAATCAATGTGCAAACCGAAGGTGTTTCTGTCTCCAAGGATTCCTCGGTGGAGCTGCTCAAGCTGGCATTGACCTCCAAAGATCCTCGTTTCGATGAAATTTACCTCTCCAATTACGCCTCCATTAATATCGAATCGGCACTGAGACGGATCCCCGGCGTTGGTCGTACCCGGAATACCGGCTCCCGCAGTTATGCCATGCGGGTGTGGCTGCGCCCGGATGCCATGGCGGGTCATAGCCTGACCACGACAGATGTTACTGACGCCATCAAGGCACAAAACAAGGAAACCCCGGCCGGTACTGTGGGTACCCAACCCAATAGTGATGCCTTGAGCCAGACCTTGCCGATAACCGCCAGTGGGCGGCTGTCCAGTGTCAGGGAATTTGAAGAGATCATAGTTCGCGCCAATCCGGACGGATCCATCATTCGCCTGCGTGATATTGCCAGGGTGGAACTCGGCTCCTCGGCTTATACCTTGCAATCCCAACTCAATGGCCAGAATGCCACTATCTTGCAGGTGTATCTGTTGCCCGGTGCCAACGCCCTTGAGGTGACCCGTAAGGTCAAGGAAACCATGGCGGAGCTGGCGACCAAGTTTCCCAGCGGTATGGAATGGCAGGTGTTTTACGATGCTTCTGTGTTTATTGAAGAATCCATCGATGAGGTGGTGCAAACCCTGATCGAAGCCCTGGTGTTGGTGGTGCTGGTGGTATACCTGTTCTTGCAGAATTGGCGGGCGACCCTGATCCCGGCAATTGCGGTACCTGTCTCCCTGATTGGGACATTGGCCGCCATGCTGGCTTTCGGTTTTACCATTAATACCGTCAGCCTGCTGGCACTGGTTTTGGCCATTGGCATTGTGGTCGATGATGCGATTGTGGTGGTGGAAAACGTCGAGCGACTTATCAATGAAAAGGGCATGAGCCCGATGGCGGCCACCCGCAGCGCCATGAAAGAGTTATCCGGTGCCTTGATAGCAACCAGTTTGGTGCTGTGCGCCGTGTTTGTACCTGTGTCTTTTCTTGCCGGGATCACCGGCATTATGTACCGTGAATTTGCTGTCGCCATTGCCGTGGCGGTGCTGATCTCCACTGTGGTGGCATTGACCTTGAGCCCGGCACTTTGCGCCTTGCTGTTGCGGCCGGGCGATGCGGCCAACAGCGGTTTCTTCTTCTGGCTCAATAACCGTCTCTCCAAATTGACCGACAAATATGTGTCCCTGGTAGGCTTAGCCAACAAGCATGCGCGGCGCAGTTACCTGGTGTTTGGCGCCATGGTGGTGGCGGTTTGGTACATCATGAGCCATTTGCCATCGAGCTTTATGCCGGATGAGGATCAGGGCCGTTTCTTCATCGATATGACGCTGCCTGCCGGGGCGACGGTCAACCGCACCCAAGAGGTGCTCAAGATTGCCGAGCGCCATGTGCTGGCCCATCCGGCCGTCGCCTGGTCTTTTACCCTGGCCGGGGAAAACCGCCGCTCTGGGTCGAATCAAGCCAACGGCCAGTTTGAAGTGATCCTCAAACCCTGGGCCGAACGGGAACAAAATCAGGCCACAGTGCAGAAGGTAATGAAAGAGCTTAAATATCAGCTCAGCCAGGTATTGCAGGCTGAGTTCAACCTCTATCTGCCATCGGCCGTGCCCGGTCTGGGTAACGGCTCCGGGGTGGAGATGGTGCTGCAGGATACTTCGGGAACCAACTTCAAAGGATTGATGGAAACCAGCAACGAATTGGTGGAGCAGCTCAAGCAGCAACCTGAGGTTGCGGCAGCGGCCATGTCGCTGCAGGGATCCATTCCACAGCTGTACCTCTCGGTCAATGAAGCCAAGGCGATGGCTATCGGGGTAGATGTGGCCGATCTCTACAGTACCATCAAGACCTTTACCGATTCGGCCACGGTCAATGATTTCAATCTGTTTGGTCGGGTATACCGCGTCAGAGTACAGGCCGAAGACAGTTATCGTCAGTTTCCCCAGCAGATCAAAGATTATTATGTCCGGTCATCCAATGGTGCCATGGTGCCGATAGGGGTCTTGGCCGACTATGAATATACTGTGGGGCCCGCGGCTGTGACCCATTACAATCTGTTCTCCAGTGCGTCCATCAATGTCACTCCGGCGCCCGGGTATGCGACCGGTGATGTGATAAAAGCCATCGATAGGGTGGCTAAGCCCATGTTACCGCCCGAGTTCAAGTATGAATGGACAGGGCTCACCTTCCAGGAAGTGCGCTCGGCCAACCAGACCAGTATCGCCATTACGCTGGCCTTGGTGTTCGTGTTCCTGTTTTTGGCGGCGTTGTACGAGAGTTGGACCATTCCTGTCGCCGTGCTGCTTATTGCGCCCATTGCCATGCTGGGAGCCTCTTTGGCAACACTGCTCAGTGGTATGCAGAGTAATCTCTTCTTCCAGGTTGCCTTCATTGCCCTTATCGGGATGGCGGCCAAAAACTCGATTTTGATTGTCGAGTTCGCCAACCAACTGCACCGAGAGGGCCGTTCACGGCTGGAGGCGGCAATGGAAGCCGCCGCAATGCGCTTCAGGCCGATTTTGATGACCTCCATGGCCTTTATTCTCGGTGTCTTGCCGCTGGTTTTGTCCGCCGGACCCGGCTCTGTCAGTCGTCATTCTGTATCTATTCCCATCCTTGGCGGCATGGTGCTTGCTACCAGCATAGGGATTGTACTGGTGCCGCTGTTCTTTGTGACCACAGCCGCTTGGGTTCGCACCAAGGTTAAGGGTGACTCGGCAAGCCAAAAGTCGACCACGGAGGAAGGCGTATGAAGACAGGGGTATTAACCATGAGCCCGGTGAAACCGATTAAGCTACCGGTCCTTAGTAAACGCACTAGACCGGAACTGCTCGCCCTGACACTTTCCTTGGGCCTTTGGGGCTGCACTCTGGGACCGGATTATCAGCGCCCTGAGCTCAATATGCCGGCGCAGTTTGATAAGGCGCTGCCGCAAGTCGAGTCCGATGAAGCCGTTAAGGATGAGTGGCAGACGTTTTTCCTCAATCCCGAGTTGCAGGTACTTATTCGTCAGGCGCTGAATAACAATATCGACCTGGCGATGATGCAAAGCAGACTGCGAGCCGCCAGAGCCGAAGGGCGGGTGGTTGATGCGGCTCTGTGGCCCGAGCTTGGGCTTGAGTTTGAAGCCGAACGGGCACTAAGCAGCGCCATTACCAATAAAGATCCCAGTGCCGAGACAGATGTTAATCTCAAGGGGGTCGCTTCATGGGAGCTGGATGTTTGGGGCGCCAACCGCCGGGCCAGTGAGGCGGCACTGGCCAATACGCTGTCGCAGGCAGAGCTGCTTGAGGCATCCAAAATCAGCCTTATCAGTGATATCGCGACTGCCTTTTATCAGCTGACCGATATAGAGCAAAGACTTAAGATCTCTCGGGAAACGGCCGAGATCCGCGCCAAGGAACTGAAACTGGCTAAACTCAGGCGGGCCAACGGGATGATCTCGGGTCTTGATGTACACCAGGCTGAAGTGGAATATCAAACCGCCATGGTGACCTTGCCTCAGCTCGAATATGACAGCAAGGCCAAGCGCAATCAGTTGCTTATCTTACTTGGAGCTTACGATCACCCCTTGCCAGAGCTTCCCAAACTGGTGAGTAGCGAGTTTCCCGAGTCTCTGGCGGTTGGGGTGCCTTCACAGTTACTGTCGCGCCGCCCGGATGTTCGCGCCAGCGAGTTGGCCCTGGTAGCGGCCACGGCGGAGGTCGGGGTCGCCAAGAGTGCCTTTTTCCCCGGGTTTACCATTACCGCCGAATATGGCCGCGGATCCGATAGCCTGGATAACCTTTTCAGTTCCAAGGGACTCACCTGGTCGCTGCTCGGTGGGATCACGGCGCCGATTTTCAATGCCGGCAAGATAAGTGCCGAATATGAGATAGCCAACGAGGCGCAGCTGCAGGCCATGCTTGCTTATCGCAGCACGGTATTGAACGCCTATATGGAAGTGCGCAATGCGATGAATGATTATCAGAGAACGCAGCAGGCTCTGATAGAGCAACAACGCTTGCTTGATGCAGCCTCTGAATACGTGCGCCTGGCGCGGCTCAGATACCAGAACGGCGTCGCAACTTCGCTTGACTTGATGGATGCCCAGCGCCAACGTTTCAGCGCCGAGCTGTCGTTGAGCGAGTCAAAACGCGATAAGTTGCTGGCTATGATAGCCCTCTACCGCGCCCTGCGTGGCGGCGCACCGGCGAAGAGTTAATCCAGGGAACACAGTAGGTTCAATTGAGTTTCTTGAGGATATCGCCCAGCAGTTGGTGGGTCATTTTGGCGTCTCTGTCACTTAAGCGAGAGAGGCTTTCATTCAACCACAGGCTTAACTTGGCATCATCGGCGGCACCGACCCTCTCCAGCAAAGTGGCGGCCTTTTGTTTGAGGGCACTGAGTTGCGGCAACGGCGATTGAGCATCTTTCAGCCCCAGGCGGCCATCGGCACAGGTCAAAGCCTGACCCAGAGCGTAGGAGTAGACCATCACGGCTTGCGCCAGATTGAGGGAAGGGTATTCGGTGGCCAGTGGTACGTAGCTGAGTAAGTCACAAATCGCCAAGTCGGCGTTACTCAGGCCACTGGCCTCACAGCCAAAGACGATGGCGGCGTGTTGCACCTGTTCCTGCTGGATACTCAGTTGCTCGCCGAGTTCTGCCGGGCTTAAATAGTGTCTTGGGCTGCCACGTTCTCTTGCTGTGGTGGCCACCATAAGCTCAAACTCTTCTCTGAGCTCCTCCAGGCTGGCCACTTCACGGATGTTGGTTAGTATGTCCTCGGCGCCGCAGGCGACCCAGGCCGCTTCCTCTTCCAGATGAGCTTGGGAATTCACCACGATGAGTTCACTGAACCCTTGGGTCTTGATGGCGCGGGCTGCGGCGCCAACATTGGCGGCGCGAGCAGGGGAGACGAGTACAAAGCTGAGTTTCATCCGAAAAAAGGCTCTAAAGGAAAACTGCAGCGATTATAAGGTTCTGCAATCGAGAATAAAGCAAAAAAGCTGCAACCGGCCGGGAAAAGGTCTATTGCAGCTTTATTGGTTCAGTCAGAGAGGGTAAGTCGCCGCGTTACTTGGAATAGTTGAACACAGTGTCGGCGCGCCACACCCGGTAGCGCAGCTCGGCATTTTCAGGCAGATAGATAACCATAGGCAACTTGCTGTTATATCTCAGTTTGTATTCACCCGGAATGCGAACAAACTCCTGATGCTTGGCCTTATCGAAACAGGCCATCATGGTCGAGCGCCCCGGGCCAATTTCATCCAGCTCCCAATAGGTGTAACCCCAACCTTTGAGATCCATCTGCTTCAGCTCGCCCATCAGGCCGTGCTTGTTGCAGTCAACCATCTGGGTTTGGCCCACCTGAATTTCAACCATGTAGTCATCTTCGTTTTCCAATTGGGGCAGAGTCAGTATGTGTTGCACCATGCCTTCTTTGGGGGCGGGGAACATCTTGCTGCTATCCTGTGGCTCATAGTTGTCGGCATCAAATTGGTTTGCGGTAATCATGTTCTGGTTGTACCCCTGTGGATGCGGCGGGCTGACTGCCAAAACCTGGGCAGATAACAAAGCGGAAGCGATAAGTGCCAGTTTCAGTTTGCCGGACTTAAGCATAGGTTTTCTCCTTATGGGCCCGCTATGGGCGAAAATCAATTATTGGATTGGCGCTGTGTATGATTGCGCTTCTGTAGTGTTAAACGGCCAGCTGCTGAGAAAGGGTTATTTATTTTCAAAAAAATCATAAATAATTTTGTATTGCCATACAAATCAAAATAGTACCCGTTATGTATCTGTTTTAGGTTCAGGTAATTGAGAGTTAAAACGCCCGCCAGGCTCAGCCTGGCGGGCGTTGTCAGTTTAGGGCGGTTCGTTTGAACGCTGCGGATTATTTAAATGCCGACTTCACCACCATCGACTTTGCGCAGCACCACGGTCGCTGCCCTTGGGCGAATGCTGGTGCCTATGGGTGTTTCCTCGGCGGCATTGGCAGAGACCGGCCAATTCCCCGGGTGCTGGATATTGGCAAATACCGAAGTGTAGTCCGGCGAGATGGCAAAGCCTGTGACTTCGCAACCGTTGGGGCCGACGAAGAAGCGCTTCAGCTCGGTTTGATTATCGGCGGTAACAGTCAAAGGCTTGCCGTCGCCATCGACCATCTTGGATGGCACTATTGCCAGCATCTGGTCGTTGGTGTGCTCAGTCACCTCTTTGGCGCCATTATCTGTCTGGATCCACAGAATACCGCGGGCATCGAACGCCAGGCCGTCCGGGCTGGCCAGTTGGTTAAGCTCAGTCAGGCCGGAGAGGTTGGTGGCGTCGTCACCGTCGGCCGGAGAACCGAACAGGAAGATATCCCAGCTAAACTCGGTATCACTGGCGCCTTCATCCCAACGGATGATATGGCCAAAGTTGTTTTTCAGCCTTGGGTTGGCGGCATTGGCTTCAGTCCGCTTGGAGTTGTTGGTCAGGGTCAGATAGACACTGCCGGTGAAAGGATCCACTACACACCACTCGGGTCTGTCCATTGGCGTCGCGCCAACCAAATCGGCGGCACCGGCGGTGTTGATGATGATATCGGCCTGGCTGGCAAATGTATCGGCCAGGGTCTTGCCGTCCTTTGTCATGGCATCCAGGGTCAGCGGCAACCATTCACCTACGCCACCTTCGGTAAACTTGGCCACATACAGGGTACCTTCATCCATGTACTTGGCACCTGTTGCCAGGCGGTTGCTGCTGTCGGCATCCTTGGGGTCCCAGAGCGCCGCTGAAACAAACTTGTACATATATTCAAAGCGCGAGTCATGGCCTGAGTAGAATACCAGTGGTTTACCTTCGGCCAGCTTGCCAAAAGCGCAGCCTTCATGACGGAAACGCCCCAGCGCGGTTCGTTTAACTGCGCGGGAATTAGGGTTGTAAGGGTCGACTTCGACGATATATCCATAGCCGTTGTCTTCATTGCGATAGTCGTATATGGCATCACTGGCCTTGGGAGTGACATCGAAACGGGCAAATTCATCCAGGCGCTCTTCGGCATGACCGGCCAGATCGGCCCAGCCATAACGGGTAGATTTTTTGCTGACACCGATACGGCGTTGTGCTGAGGTCATTTCTCCCTTGTTGACGAAGTAGCCGGGCCAGTTTTCCTCACAGGTGAGGTAAGTGCCCCAAGGGGTATAACCGTTACCACAGTTGTTCAAAGTGCCTCGGGTCTGGCTGCCATCGGGGGAGAAGGCGGTAACGACTTTGTCGGTATAGGCTACCGGGCCGCTGAGATCCATGGTGGAAGCACCGGTGAAGCGGCGATTATGCTTGTCATCTTTGACCACTTCCCAGTTGCTGCCGTCAAGTTTGATACGCACCACTGTCATGCCGTGAGCATTGATCTCTTTGCGGACTTCATCGACCAAGGTTCTCAAACCGGTATTGGCATCCACAGTTGGACCGTTGGGGTGCAGGGCATCTGGCTCAATATATTCATGGTTGATACACAAGAGGCCATCGGTTCCGGCTTCATTGAGTGGGAAGAAATGCATACCGTCGTGGTTTTGACCTACGGAGTTGGCCTGATCCTGGGCGGTATTACTGCCATCAGCCTGCCATTCGGCGGCTTTACTATTCAGCGGAGTCCCCCAGGGAGCCAGAACCTGAGCCTGGTAACCTTGTGGAATAACCACAGCATCAAGGCGAGAACCGGCAACTGACTCAAATCCCAGTGTCACGCTGGATTGACTGGGTGGAACCTGAGTAGGGGGCACAGGATCCGGTGTGCCAGAGGTGTTATTGTTATCTGAACCGCAACCGGCGAGGCCGAAGCCGCCAAATGCAGTCAAGGCACTGACGCCCAAGCCACTTTTTACAAAATTGCGCCGGGAAAGGTGCTTATCCAACACCTGGGCAAAAGGTTCGTTCTGACTTTTATTAAACTGCGTCGGATCGAAAGTCGCCTTGCTCATAAGATTTCACTCCGTGATCTTCTATCTCATTATAGGAATTGCAAATGCGACGCAAAGACTAATGACGCCATATGACAGCCAGATAACGCTAAAGTGACACAAATAAGACATAGCCCCCATTTTGAGAATTAAATTGTTAATTCTCTGGTGTTGTTTGTGACTTTTTCAATCTCAAGACTTGAAATTGTGAAAGGAAAGGGGGATGCTTTGCTCGTCAAATAGTTTGAATATCAAAATATAAGAGTGGCTTACTATGAGTTCAGAGTTTCACACCACCACGCGCTGGCAGCATAAGCATAATTTTACCCACCATAATGAGCAGGGAGAGAAGAGTACCAAATGGGTGCTCTTGCTGACTGTGGTCACCATGGTGGCCGAGATTGTTGCCGGTACCATATATGGTTCTATGGCGCTACTGGCTGATGGCTGGCATATGGGAACTCATGCTGCGGCATTTATGCTGACGCTGTTTGCTTACTCTTACGCCAGGAAACACGCCAACAACCCCAGGTTTGCCTTCGGTACTGGTAAAGTCAGTGTGCTCGGCGGTTTTACCAGTGCTATAGCTCTGGGGTTAGTGGCATTGTTAATGCTGATAGAATCCGGCTCCAGACTCCTGTATCCGGAAGATATTCATTTTGACCAGGCGATTTTGGTGGCCATCATAGGTTTAACTGTCAACATCGTCAGTGTGTTTTTGCTCAAGGATCACCACGGTCACGATCATGGCCACAGCCACAGTCATGGGCACAACCATGGACATAATCACGCCCATAACCACAACCATAACCACAACCACAACCACAACCACAACCATGACAGTGGGGATTCCCACGGACACAAAGATCATAATTTGCGTGCGGCCTATTTCCATGTATTGGCTGATGCCTTGACTTCCTTATTGGCAATTGGCGCGCTGTTGGCCGGTAAATATTTTGGTTTGAATTGGCTCGATCCCGTGATGGGAATTGTCGGAGCTGTTATCATCAGTCGCTGGGCTTGGGGACTTATCAGTCAGACCAGTCCCGTGTTGCTCGATGCAGGTGTTGAAGCCGAGTTCAGTCGCAAGCTGGTGGAACGGATAGAAGCCGAAAAAGATCACAAGGTAACCGATATCCATGTGTGGCCGGTCAGTGCCGATCATCACGCAGCCATGATCTCTTTGGTGAGCCATGCTCCCCACAGTACCGACTATTATCATGAGTTGCTGGCGGACTTTAACCGCATAGATCACCTGACCATTGAAGTTAATCAGTGTGCCGACTGCAAGAAGGCGGCAACGCCGAGAGCCAATGAGCGTGAGCAAGCGAGCCACACAGAGACAGGACATCATCACCATCATCATTAAGGTGCAAAAATAGATGAAACAGCAACAGCGGCAGGATTCGCTGCAACAGTCAATCAACCACGCCATCATAGAGTTTTATGAGCGTCTATCCTCTTGGGAGCAGAGCGTAGTCAGAGATCAAGGCGCTTCATTGGCGCAGATCCACACTGTGGAGATCCTGGGCGCTCACGGCCCTATGAAGATGAAGGAACTGGCGGAAAAGCTCGGTATTACCACAGGCACCTTGACCGTGCAGGTTGAACGTTTGGTCAAGGCGGGCCTGGCCGAGCGTCAATCACTGGAAAATGACAGACGCGCCATTCAGGTATCTTTAACCGAAAAAGGCGAGCTGATGTTTAAGGAGCATGATGCCTTGCATCTGCAATTAACCCGTGAGATGACAGCGAAATTCAGTGACGCCGAGCTGGAGCAACTGCTTGGGTTCTTCAAGCGGCTCAACAGCGAATTTTAATTGCGACTGTTTACCCTGATATAAAACCACAAAGCGCCTTCTCTGGGCGCTTTCTTTTTCTAGAATATTAATAATCGCCGAACACTCATCAAGCTTGCACAACTTACAATTGCGGGACATTTGCATGCAAAGCGGCTCTTGAGTTATCAAGCGACTCTTTTAACCTTTTATACCGCAGTTTTAGCGTATGGTGCATCGCGAACTTTCCCATTGGCACAGAGTCTGAAAGCTTAATTCGGCCCCATGAGCGATGTAGGAACCGATAAGGGAACCTTAAGATAAAATTGTTATATTAATATTTAGTTAACCAATAGTTAAAATTTCTGAGCCTTGCATCAATTTTAACCGTCATTTAGGAATGAGTGTGTTGAATCCCATCTCCGTCAATCGCCTGACCTTTTTACTGGCACTGTTTTTTGTGGCCGTGTTCAATGTGCCTTTTTTTACTATAGTCAAACAGGGACTCGAGAACCAAGCGCATGTGGACCCTTTGTTTGTGGCGACCATTCCCATCTTCTTGATCTCAGCTTTGGGGATACTGTTTTCCCTGTTCAGTTTTAAATATATTCTCAAACCTTTCTTTATTGTGTTGCTGCTGTGTTCATCTGGGGTATTTTTTGCCGCGTTCAAATATGGCGTAGTATTCGATACCGGCATGATTGAAAACACTTTTCAAACCAACAGCGCAGAAGCCATGACTTATGTGAACTGGGCATCAATATTAAACCTGCTGTTGACCGGGGCTCTGCCTGCGCTGCTTTTGTATCGTATTCAGGTTGACTATAAGCCCATAGGCAAGGAACTGGCGTACAAGGCGCTATACATAGTAGCGAATGTGCTCATCATAGTGGTGATTGGCTTTTTCTATATGCAGAACTATCTGGCTTTTGGCCGCAATCATGATGAAATTAAACGTTACATAGTGCCGACTTATTTTGTCGGTTCGGCGGTCAAATACATCAATCAGCACTACCTGGAAAAGCCGCTCGAATATCAAAAATTGGGTACAGATGCCAAGCAGGTAAAATCAGCCGGTGCAACCAAACCCAGACTGATGGTACTGGTGGTCGGTGAAACCGCCAGGGCGCAAAATTATCAATACTATGGTTATGACAGGACAACCAATGTCTACACCAAGGCGATTTCACCGCTGATCTTCGGCGATGTCAGCTCCTGTGGCACGGCCACGGCGGTGTCTTTGCCCTGTATGTTTTCCCGAATGAGCCGGGAAGATTATCACTCCCGAGCTGCCAAGGCTCAGGATACCGTTGTGGATGTGCTCAACTACGCCGGTGTGAAAGTGCAGTGGTTTGATAACGACAGTGGCTGTAAAGGCGTGTGTGACAGGGTGGAAAACAAGCTGATAGCGCTGAATGCCGACCCTAAGCTATGCGACGGTCAGTTTTGTCAGGATCAGGTACTGCTTGATGAACTCAAACAAGCCTTGTTGCAGCCGAACAATGGTCAGGATCGCTTGATAGTGTTGCATATCATCGGCAGTCACGGACCTACCTATTATCTGCGCTATCCGGAACAATATCGCCGTTTTACCCCGGATTGCCAGCGCAGTGACATTCAAAACTGCAGCCGCGAGCAGCTCACCAATACCTATGACAACACGATTCTGTATACCGACTATATCGTCTCTCAGGTGGTCGAGCAGCTAAAGGGCCGCAGTGGCGACTATGATACCGCCATGATGTATCTGTCTGATCACGGTGAATCCTTGGGGGAGAAGGGCATGTATCTACACGGCTCTCCCTATGCCATAGCGCCGAGTGAACAAACACGGGTGCCTTGGATGGCTTGGTTTTCCAATCAGTTCAAGCAACAACTTGGGCTGAATGATGACTGCCTGGCAAGGGAAGCTGCGGTGAAGCGTGTTTCCCACGACAACCTGTTCGATACACTGTTAGGGCTATTCGATGTCAGCAGCAAGGTGTACCTGCCTGAATTGGATTTAATCGCCCTGTGTCGTCGCTGAGACTGTCTGCTCAAATGATCAATAACCCGGCGTTGGCCGGGTTATTGGTTTTTAGGTGTTAAATAAGGGGAGTCTATGGCTCCTTGCCCGGCAGCTCCATATGCATCTTGATCAGGTGTTCTTCCATATCAAAGGTGACAGTAAAGCCAAGACTCTTGGCGAGGCTGGCCATATTGCGGTTTTCAAACATGGTGAAGCCGGTTAACACCTGAGTGCCCGTGGTGCGGTAGTAGTTGATTAGCTTCTCCAGCAGCAACTTGCCTATGCCAATACCCTGATGAGAACTGCGAACTGCCATGGCAAATTCCGCCTCAGTGTTGTCCGGATCGATAGAGGCTCGCACTGCGCCCAAGGTTTCCTCTTCACCATTTTCATCTCTTATGGTGGCGATAAACGCCATTTCACGGGCGTAATCTATCTGGGTCAATACCGCCATCTCTTCGTGAGTCATACGCGAGCGTACTCCAAAATAGCGCTTGTATCTGTCTTCATCCGTAAGCGAGTTGTCAAAGTCCAGATGTTTGGGTTCATCTTCCGGTAGTATCGGCCGCAACATCACCTCAAGGCCATTACGCAGTTTGGCTTTTTCTTCCAGCTCTTTGGGGTAGGGTAAAATGGCCAGTCGGCCGGCATTATCCGTGACTTCCGGATTCAGACGCAGATTGACATCCAAGAGGGTAATTTTATCGCCCGCCGCCAATACAGGATTGAGATCCAAACTTTCGATTTCGGGGCAATCGATAATGAGCTGCGAGATTTGAGTCAACATCTGGCATAGGGCGCGCATATCCAAGCCTTGGGGCAAGTGGCGATCGCGGATCTTTTGGGTCTTGAGTGCCTGGATCACCATATAACGTGCCAGTGCCATATTCAGTGGCGGCAAAGCGACTGCAGCATCCCGGGTGGGTTCCCATTCGGAGCCACCTTCACCGAGCATGATGGCTGGGCCAAATACAGGATCGCTTATTACCGCAACTCTGAGCTCTTGTGCGCCGGCGGTAAGCGCCATTTTTTGCACTATCATGCCCTCGACCGAAGCGGCTGGGTTAGCTGTGTGGACCCGCTCGACAATGGCTGCTGCGGCCTGATTGACCTCATTTGCCGATGTCAGATTCAGCATCACCCCGTGAACGTCTGATTTATGCAAAATATCCGGTGATTGCACTTTTAATGCCACAGGGTAGCCTGCCTTATCGGCAATAGCGACAGCCTCGGCGGCATCTTTGGCATACCAAGTATCTATAGTATCCAAGCCATAGGCGTTGAGTATGTTGCGGGCATCATGAGTTTCCAGTACTCGTTTGCCTTTGGCAATGGCTTGCTGCAGCAAACTTCTGGCGGTAGCGCTATCCGTGGGAATTGAATCCGGTATCGATTGTGGTACTTCCTGCAGCAGTTTTTGGTTGCGGCGATACTCAACCATATGCATAAAGGCGCGCACGGCGCCCTCGGGTGTACGGTAAGTTGGGATCCCCGCCTTGGAAAAGTGCTTTCGAGCCCGGTAAGCGGCATCTTCCCCGCTCCAGTTGGTTAAGATGCTTACCCGATTACGTTTCGGGTGCTGTTTGACAGTTTCAATCAAGGCATCGGCTATGGTGACGCTTTCGCCAAGGGCCGAAGGGGAGTGCAGTACCAAGATGGCGTCCAGCTCATCGCTGTCCATTAATACCGACAGTGCCTGGCTGTAACGCTCGGCGCCGGCATCGCCTATAATGTCCACCGGGTTTTGCCCGGACCAGGTAGAGGGCAATAACTGAGAGAGTTTCTCCAGGGTGGCTTCGGACAATTGTGCCAACTTGCCACCTTTGAGTACCAGTTCATCCACCGCCAGCACGGCCGGGCCGCCACCGTTGGAAAGAATACACAGACGCTCACCATTGAGTGGGTTGAGGTGAGCTAGGCTCTCGAGTGCGGCAAACAATTCAACCAAGTCGGTGACCCGCAGCATACCGGCACGGCGAAAGGCGGCCTCGTAGACGGCGTCATTACCAGCTATACCTCCGGTGTGCAGTTTGGCAGCGTTACCGCCCTCGGCGCTGCGACCTGATTTGATCACCAGTATAGGTTTATGGCGGGCTGCGGCTCTGGCTGCTGACAGGAAGTGACGCTTCTCATTGACCGAATCTATATAGAGCATGATGGCGCTGGTACGGGAATCGCGACCAAGAAAATCCAGCAATTCATCGAAGTCTATGTCGGTGGCATCGCCAAGCGAAATAAAGGAAGAGAAACCGATCCCTTTGTTGTTGGCCCAGTCGAGCACTGTAGTGCAGATGGCTGCTGATTGGGATACAAAAGCTATCTTGCCGGGCAGCGCGCCTGCATGGGCCAAACTGGCATTGAGGCCCAAAGGTGGCAACATCATTCCCAAACTGTTGGGACCGAGGAGCCGCATGCCGTAACGTCTGGCGTTACCTTGGGTTAGTTCAAGCAGGTTTTCGCCTTGGTCGTTTAATTCATCTGCCATGCCTGAAGCCATGATGATAGCCACTTTGCAGCCAAATTGGGCCAGAGTTTCCACTATTGCCGGCACGCTGGAGGCACGGGTACAGATGATGGCCAGATCAGGTTTGATCGGTAAAGATTCGATATTGGGGTAGGCCAGCACGCCCATCACTGCATGGTATTTGGGAGTGACCGGCATAATCGGCCCGGCAAAGCCGCCCGAAAGCAGGTTTTTCATTACTACATTGCCTGCTCGTTTGTCGCGATTGGATGCACCTATGACGGCGATGGAACCGGGTTTGAACAGCGTGTGCAGAGTACGTTGGCTCATGGATTTCCCTGTCGACAAAGGACTTTGGTCTATACCCCATGATTCCATGGCCTGAGCAAGTAAGCAATATGCAAAAAGTAGGGCTTGATTTACAAAAAATACCATTCAGTAGAGGTGCTTACTCTTTTTTCGTGAATGAAAAGACAAGAGCAAGAGGAAACGCAAATTTGAATGCGGGAAAGGGGAATTTCAGGCATAAAAAAACCTGCTTTAAGCAGGTTGATTTGGTACACCCGAGTGGACTCGAACCACCGACCCCTACCATGTCAAGGTAGTGCTCTAACCAGCTGAGCTACGGGTGTATTGCAAATTTTGGTACACCCGAGTGGACTCGAACCACCGACCCCTACCATGTCAAGGTAGTGCTCTAACCAGCTGAGCTACGGGTGTACTGTGTTTTTCAGGCTGTCGCCCTCGAACGAGCGCTATATTAAGGGCGAGCAGCCGCTAGTTGCAAGTAAAAAAACAGATTTTTTTGTCGAGTGGCGAATTGCTGCACAACTTGCCGAGGCTTTGATCGTATTTGGTTTAATTCGTCGCCTCATCTGAGATGACGTCAAACTGCTTGCCGCTTTTCTGTATATATCTCAAGCGAATGGCAAAGAGTATAGCCGCTACGGTTAAACCGGCGATAAGCCCAATCCAAAATCCGTGTGCCCCCATAGCGGGCACCAGAAAATCGGTATACGCCAATACATAACCCAGGGTCATACCTACTGCCCAATAGGCAAACAAGGTGATGAAAAAGGCGCTGCGGGTATCCTTGTAGCCGCGCAGGGCTCCGGCGGCAACCACCTGAATTGAATCGGATAGTTGATACAGGGCAGCCATCAGCATCAGGCTGCCTGCCAGAGTAACCACTTCGGGGTTGTCGTTATAGAGCAGGGCTATCTCATACCTGAATACCACAGTTGCCACCGCAGTGAGCATGGCCAGAGAGAAGGCAATGGATAATCCCACCTTGGTCACCAGTGCCGATACCTCGCTCTGACCACGCCCAAGGTAATAACCGACCCGAATTGAAACGGCAATCCCAATGGAGAGTGGCAACATAAACACAATCGAGGAGAAGTTCAGTGCAATTTGGTGCCCGGCCACGACAGTGGCACCGAGAGGCGCCAATAAGAGGGCTATCACCGCAAAGAGGCTGACCTCAAAGAATAGCGCCATGGCAATAGGCATGCCCAGCTTGGTCATCTCAACAATGGTGTGTAAATGAGGCTTATGAAATGCCTTGAAAGGCGCCAGTTCGGCAAAGCGTTTATGCCACTGCATATAGATGGCCATGGCAAACAACATAGCCCAAAATACCAAAGCGGTAGCGACACCACAGCCGGCGCCGCCCATGGCGGGCATGCCGAAGTGACCATTGATAAAGATATAGTTGGCGGGGATATTCACCGCCAGACCGACAAAGCCGATGACCATGGTCGGCAGGGTATAGGAAATCCCTTCGCTGCAGCCCCTGAGTACTTGATAGAGCACAAAGGCCGGCGCGCCCCAGAGAATGCCGTCAAGATAACCTATGGTCAGGCGCTTGAGTTCGGGCTCCAGTTCCATCCAATCTAAAATATGTGGCGCAGATGCCAGAAACAGCATCACACCCAAGGCACCTGTTATGGCAATATAGGCAGCCTGAAAGGCAAGTGGCTGAATCGCCTTTTGGTTATTTGCACCATGATGATGGGCGAACATGGGAGTAAATGCCAGTAACAGGCCTTGAACGAACAGAATGGCCGGTAGCCAGAGACTGGTTCCGACAGCGACGGCTGCCATGTCGACAGCACTGACTCTGCCGGCCATCAGGGTATCAATAAACCCCATCATTGTCTGGGTAAGCTGTGCAATAAGCACAGGCAAAGCCAGTTGAACTAAGCGTTTGGCCTGAAAGCCGGTGTGATTCATGAAAGCAGCCCTAACAACTAAGCGAGTGAGAAAATGTTTACAGGTATTGTTCAAGCCAAGTGTGAAATCCTGGCGATCGAGAAAAAGCCGGGGTTAAATACCCTCGAAGTCGCTCTGCCTCCTGCCTTGCGTGAGGGATTGGAAATAGGAGCGAGTGTCGCCAATAACGGCGTTTGTCTGACGGTAACCCAGCTTGCTGATGATAGGGCGTTTTTCGACGTAATGGAAGAGACTCTGGCAGTGACTAATCTTGTCGGCCTTAAGGTGGGTGACAAGGTTAATATAGAGAGGTCACTCAAATTTGGCGCCGAGCTGGGGGGCCATATTCTCTCCGGCCATGTACATACCCAAGCGCAGTTGGTGCAACTGGACGTCAGTGACAGCCATTACAATATGCAATTGGAAGTGGCTGAAGCCTGGTTGAAATACATCTTCTACAAAGGTTTTATCGGTATCAATGGTTGTAGTCTCACAATCGGCAAGGTCAAAGGTAACCGCTTTATGCTGCATCTTATTCCTGAGACTCTCAGATTGACCAATCTAGAGGATTATCGGGAAGGGGACTGGCTGAATATTGAAATCGACAGTCAGACTCAAACCATAGTCGATACAGTTGAGCGCGTACTGGCTCAGCGTAACCCGGATAATTGAGCTACTCCAGGTGAAGCGAGAAATAACTCAAATACAAAAAAGCCAGCAATGATGCTGGCTTTTACAAAGGAGGGCGCTCTAATTAAACGCGCTTCTTGAACTCACCGGTGCGGGTGTCGATTTCGATCTTGTCGCCTTCTTTAACGAAGTCGGCAACCATCAGCTTCAGATCTGTACCTACGATAGAGGCTGGCTTCATTACCTTACCAGAGGTATCACCACGGGCGGCAGGTTCAGTGTAACCTACTTCGCGAATGATAGTAGTAGGCAGTTCTACAGAGATAGCTTTGCCTTCGTAGAAAGTGACCTGACAGATCTCTTCCATTCCATCAACTATGTAGTTAATGGCATCACCCATGTTTTCGGCTTCAACGTCATACTGGTTGAAGTCTGAGTCCATAAAGACATACATAGGATCAGCAAAGTAAGAGTAGGTGCATTCCAGACGCTCGAGCTGAATATCTTCCAGCTTGTCGTCAGCCTTGAATACAGTTTCAGTACCGGAACCTTGCAGCAGGTTCTTCAGCTTCATCTTTACCACAGCAGCGTTACGGCCGGATTTGTTGAACTCGGTCTTGAGTACAACCATAGGGTTGCCGTCAACCATGATAACGTTACCTGCGCGGACTTCCTGAGCAGTCTTCATTACGTATGTTCCTATATAAACGGTTTTTCAATTCAGCGCAGAATCTTAGCCGGTTTTGGCCATTAGCACTAGCCTGTTTGCCAGATCTGCTTCATTTATTGCTTCAGCCGGCCATTTTTTTGCGTGTTGTATCAATGTCGGCATGGCAGAATTCAGTGCCAGCCAGCTTTGGCTGGCTTGATCTCCCTGGCCGCAGTTGAACGCGGTATTCAGCGTTCGCCAGGTTTGGGCGGCAAGGGGAGGCAGATTATCGCAGTATCGTGCCATAAAAGCATCCAATTTTAGCAGATGAGCTTGCTCTTCCTGCTGATAGATGTGCCAGATAAAAGGTTTGCCGGCCCACTGTGCTCGTAAAAAGGAATCTTCGCCGCGAACTATGTTGAAATCACAGCTCCACAACAGGCGATCATAGCCGTTTTGATCTGTCATCGGCAGGACTTGCACCTTGAGTGCGCCGCGGCTGAAACTTTGACCGGCTTGCCAACTGGCGGGATCTTGCCAGTCGACCTTGGGTCCGGAGTCTTGGTTAAATTGCTCAAGCAAAGGCGCGATACAGCCTAAGCTGCGTCCCTTGGGGACTAACAATTGTACCCGCCGCTCACTCTGTTGCCAAAGCTTAAGCAGCGCATGCAAGGCTTGGGTCTCGTAGCTGAACAGGCTGATGAGGTAATCATCAGTGCTAATATCACTCAGCCCCATTTTTGCAAAGTGGGCCAAAGCGTGCTCAGGCGTTGCTTGCCAGGCATCACGCTCGCTAAATAGGGATTGCTCGCAGATGAGTCCACCTGACTTTGGGGTAAAGCCCGGGAAGAAAAAGGTCTTTTTGACTCCTTTGAGTGCCGGTGAGCTGAGGCCGTGGCAATCATCTATCCAGCTCTCGGCGCTGAGATAATCCAGGTTTATCCATTTGGGCGCCTTGGCGAGCTCTGGCAGGCTTGTAAGCACCTCCGAGGGTAAGTCGCAGGCAAAGGCTTCTATCAAAACTTCGCCCGGTTGCCAGGTCAGGGGGAGGGGAGCGCGCCAGTGGATGACTTCAACACCACCAAAGTGTTGACTGACAAGGGCCGGGTTTAGCTCAGGTAAAATGTGCGCGAAGCTGTTGAGATCATCGACCCACAAGCGTACCTCAATACCGTATTCGCCGGCCAGCTGCCGCGCCAGGCGCCAGGTAACGCCTATGTCGCCATAGTTGTCCACCACAGTACAGAAGATATCCCAATGACGCAGATTGTCGGCTTGCATCTTGTTTTTATTTTCCTGAGTAATAGCCAATAAAAAGGCGGCCATATAGGCCGCCGGAGACATACCGGGGAGCGAATATCAGTCTTCCAGCTCGGCCAGGCACATCTCTTCGTAAATCTGTTTAACCCAGGCGTCGACACGCTCTTCGGTCAATTCAGGCTGGCGGTCTTCATCTATACCCAGACCAACAAAGTGCTTGTCGTCAACCAGCCCTTTAGAGGCTTCGAAGTTATAGCTGTCAGTCGGCCAGTGGCCAATGACTATTGCGCCGCGCTCTTCAACGATATCGCGGATCATGCCCATGGCATCAAGGAAGTACTCGGCATAGTCTTCCTGATCGCCGCAACCGAAAATGGCTACCAGCTTATCGGTAAAATCAATCTGCTCCAGCTCTGGGAAGAAGTCATCCCAGTCACATTGAGCTTCACCATAGTACCAGGTTGGGATCCCGAAGATCAGCAGGTCGTATTCGGCGATCTGCTCTTTGGTGCTCTTGGCGATATCTTTCACCTCAACCATCTTCTTGCCCAGTTTCTTCTGGATCATCTTGGCTACAGCTTCGGTGTTACCTGTATCGCTACCGAAAAAAAGACCTACAGTTGCCATTGTCTTTCCTTTAATGTCTAGTTCGCTATCTACTTCGATCTTTCCTGACAGGGGCTAACCTAGCTGCTCCTGAAGGATCAATTCTATTAACTGGCTGCGGCTGATGTTACTGGCCAAAGCCTTCTCATTCAAGGCGTCATATAAATCTTGTGACACTTTTAACTCTATTCGTTTCAGACCTTTCGCCCGATCCCGCATGATCTGGTTACGTTTATTCACCTTGAGCTGCTGCTCGCGGGGCAGAGGGTTGCTTCTAGGCCGTCCGCGGCGCTTTTCAGTGGCAAAAAGGTCTATGGTTGTTCTATCTGTTGCTTCTTTTGCCATTTGAAATCTGATGTTTAACCTATACCTGAGCCTTCCCAGGTCATTTGAATTATCCCCTTGACGACAAAGCCTGCACAACCAAGGAAGAGTACCAACCAAACAATAAAGCGACCAAACTTAGGCACGTTACCCTGATTGAGTACATCCCTGATGGCCATACCGATAAAAAAGAAAATTGCTGCGAAAAACAGATCCAGTCCAACGGCTTCTATCTGTTGCATATACTGGTTCAACACGCTGCAGCCTCCCGGTGTTCCCTAGCCAAAAAGAGGCGCGAATATAGCATATTGGTTCGGGGGCTGCTACCGCCTTTACCCACGCCCTGACCTTGGATTTTAATCGTTACTGTCAATGAAGTCGGACACTATACGGTTGAATATCGCCGGTTTCTGGGCGTGCAACCAATGTCCACACCCCTCAAGGGTCTTGGCTTTGACCTGAGGAAACTGAGTCACAATCTCTTTTTTGTAAGCGGCGGTCACATAATTTGACTCACTGCCGCGGATCATCAAGGTGGGCCCTTGATAGCTCAGTTGGCCGTCGCAGCGCTCAGGGCCGTTATGCCAACCTATGATCGCCGGATAACTGTCAATCAGCCCCGGTAAATTCATCTTCCACTCAAAGCCGGATTCGGTGCGGCGTAAGCTCTTGAGCAGAAACTGCGCCGTCGCCTCGTCGATGCCATGGTTCAAAAGATGTGCCAGCGCCTGACGTCTGTCTTTAATATCCAGCGGCATACTGCTTAGGCCGGCAAACACCTTTTCATGTCTCGGCAAATAGGCCACAGGCGCAATATCGGCGGCGGTCAAAGACTGTACCCGCTGCGGATAAGCCAGCGCCGTTGCCATGGCAATCTTGCCGCCCATGGAATGGCCCACCAGGTGCACCTTGTCTATCGCCAGTTTATCAAGCAGGGACACAAGCGCGTTTGCAAGCCCTGGATAATCCATTTGCGGCCAATGTTCGCTCTGGCCGTGATTGGGGCAATCGACTCTTATCACTTGGTGATTTTGCTCAAGCAGGGTCCCGAGCGATTTAAGATTATCCAAATCACCGAATAAGCCGTGGATCAGCAATACCGGACTACCGCTTCCGGTCGAGATAAAGTGCATACAGCCCCCTTCACAGTGAGTTTGTTGCCGGTATTTCAGCAGGGGGCAAATTCTGCGACAAAGGCCGGTATTTGACAAGGATGGATGCGGATTAAACATCGCTTTGATTGCTTTTTCAACAAATTGCAGTGCAAGTCTTAGGTTTGTAAGCCAATTATCTCATTTTGGCGCGATTCAGCCTTCCCCCGCAGGCGAGTTATGGCATACTTTGAGCCAAATCTCGTAGCCGCGACCACGGGCGCTGTGACGGCAATGTCATGATGGCTACATAGAACAAGTTGAAACTAAAGGAATCGGGCCATGAAATATATTGAGGTGGATGAGGAACTGTATCGCTTTATTGCCGGGAAAACCGAAAGGATAGGTGAAAGTGCATCGGACATTCTTCGTCGACTGCTGGGCTTGGATGCGACGGCTGTTGAACCCAAGGCACCGGCTGACATCAGCCAGCCAAGCATGGAGCAGGGTTATCGTCCCAATACATTACCCGAGGCCGAGTCAACCCTGGACTTTGACAATCTATTCAGCAGTGCGGCTATCGAAGCTCAAAAGGGGGCTGTTGGCCGTTTTTTGTTTGCCCTCGAATGCCTCTATAACCAGGACCCAAAAGGGTTTGAGCAGGTGCTGCAGGTTCAAGGGCGCGACCGTCTTTACTTTGCCACCTCGAAGGAAGCGCTATTGAAGGCCAGTAAATCGGCCAACCCCAAAGAAGTCGGCAGCAGTGGCTTTTGGGTAACCACCAATAACAACACTGCCAAGAAGCACACCATATTGACCGAAGTACTGGAAAAGATGGGCTGCGACGGCGACAAGGCCAAAGTGATAGCCGATCTGGCGCTGCCGATTAAAGCGTAAATCTGTTTATCAACATCTGTCATCAAGGAGTACTATTTTGGCTATTCATGAGCGGGCCGGTAAAAGGGCCATACAGAAGGATCTGGTTAATATTCCGCGGCTGATGAGCCATTATTATCGAATTGTCCCCAACTGTGATGACCCTGCCCAGAAAGTGAGCTTTGGCACCTCTGGGCACAGGGGCTGCTCCTTCAATGGCAGTTTCAATCAAAATCATATCTGGGCCATTACCCAGGCAGTGGTAGATTACCGCCAATCTCAGGGGATTGAAGGTTCGCTTTATTTGGGCATGGACACTCATGCCTTGTCCGAGGCTGCTTATATATCAGCCATTGAAGTCTTGCTGGCCAACAATGTGAAGTTGGTGGTGCAAGAGAGGCAGGGCTTTACGCCAACGCCTGTTATCTCCCATGCCATAGTTAGCGCAAACCGAAATGCCGCCGAGCTCAGTGATGGCATTATTATTACCCCGTCCCACAATCCACCGCAGGATGGTGGAATTAAGTACAATCCGCCCCATGGTGGGCCGGCTGAAGGTGAGATTACCGCCTGGATTGAGCAGCGAGCCAATGATTATCTCAAGGCGCAGCTGGAAGGGGTCAGGAAACTCAACTACGGCGTAGCCGCCAGTATCGGACTCATCAAAGAGACCGATCTTATTGAGCCCTATGTTGCCGATCTCGCCTCTGTAATAAATATGCAAGCCATCAAAGATGCCGGCATTCGCATAGGTGTCGACCCCCTGGGCGGCTCAGGCATCCATTATTGGTCACATATTGCCGACCGTTATGGGCTGAATATCACAGTGGTCAACGATCGGGTCGATCCCAGTTTCGGCTTTATGCCACTGGATAAAGACGGCAAGATCCGTATGGACTGCTCGTCACCTTTTGCCATGGCAGGCTTGCTTAAGCACATGGATGAGTTTGATATCTGTCTTGGCAACGATCCTGACTACGACAGACACGGGATAGTCTGCCCAGAGACAGGGTTGATGGACCCCAACCACTTTTTGGCAGTGGCGATAGATTACCTGCTGGAACACAGACCCGATTGGCCACAGACGCTGCAAATAGGCAAGACCTTGGTTTCCAGTGGCATGATAGACAAGATTGTTGCCTCACACGGGCGCCAGCTTTGTGAAGTGCCGGTTGGTTTCAAGTGGTTTGTCAGTGGCTTGAGTGAAGCCAGCCTGGCCTTTGGCGGTGAAGAAAGCGCCGGCGCCGCCTTCCTTCGACGTAACGGTACAACTTGGTGCACGGACAAAGACGGTTTTATTCTCGGGCTGCTGGCTGCTGAAATCCTCGCCGTGACCGGCAAAAATCCAGCCGAGCGTTATGCAGAACTGGCTGCCATACACGGTGATTGCTTCTACAAACGGATAGACAGCCCAATCAATCCCAAGCAAAAGGCGCGTTTTGCCACCCTCAATGCAGATACCTTGGGGGCAGAGACTTTGGCTGGAGACAAGATTGAGGCGGTACTGACCAAGGCTCCCGGCAATGATGGTGCCATTGGCGGTATTAAGGTGTTAACTGACAACGGCTGGTTTGCCGCCAGACCATCAGGCACTGAGGCACTTTATAAAATTTACGCCGAAAGCTTTGTCAGCGAGCAGCATCTGCAGCAGATATTGGAACAGGCGAGAGCGCTGATAACCAGCGCCCTAAAAGGCAAGCCGAACTGAGCTTAAGAGATTGCCAGTTCAGTAAAAAAGCGCAGCCGTGAACACAGCTGCGCTTTTTTATTCCCGGGGATCAATATTCCAGATGGCAACTGGGCAGGTTATTCTTCTGGATATAATCCTGATGATATTCTTCCGCGCGATGAAACTGTTTCACTGGCACAATTTCCGTCACTATGTGCCGCTGTCCCCACTTTCCACTACGAGCTAATGCCAGTTTTGAGGCCTCGGCCTGCTCCTTTTGCTCTTTGCTGTGAAAAAAAATCACGCTCCGATACTGAGTGCCGATATCGCCTCCTTGGCGATTTAGGCTGGTAGGGTTGTGATTACGCCAGAAAACTTGCAGCAGCTCGGTAAATGAAACCTGGGTGTCATCGAATTCCACCTGAACCACTTCGGCATGGCCGCTGTTGCCCTGTTTTACCTCTTCATAACGGTTGATTCTATCATCCCCCCCCATATAACCACTGCTGGCGTTTAATACGCCGGGTACTTGGCGAAAGAAATACTCTACTCCCCAAAAACAACCGCCACCGAATGTTGCTACCGCCATTTAATTTACCTTCCAGATGTCCAGATGGCTAAAATTATGCGCAATAAGTTTTCCTGTCAAGTGTCGTGTTTGACTGATTTTGACTTGTGCATATAGCTAGCTCTCTTTTGAATAGGCCCTGGCCAGCTCGAGGTGGCTTTTGGCGACAGCCGTTTTGATAAAACTCCTGCGAAGCGAGGTATTTAGTCACATAGCCAACAGGTTAAGCTGTGATACTATGAAACCTTGCTCTCTGGCGCTGGTCTCAACAAGCAAACGCATTTTGACAAGTTCCCAGGAGGCAGCGTTAATGGAAACAACAGCCAAAGCGGCAATAAGAAGGAGTATTTCGTGTTACAAGCCTTGAAGGATAATCCTGACTTCCTGTCATTGACTCTGGATAACCCCAATTCTCTGGAAAGTGTTAGCGGCACGCTTGGCGACCACACCCGGATAGCGATTTGGGACACAGGAGTCTTGCTGTTCGAGCCTCTGGATAACCAAAGTGATAAAGATATTGTGCTGTCATCCGGGGTACACGGCAATGAAACTGCACCTATCGAGCTGTGCAATGGCATTATCAAGTCGCTGTTGAAGCAAGAGCTACGGGTAGGGCAGCGAGTACTTTTCATATTCGGTAACCCGGCGGCAATTAACCGTGGCACCCGTATTGTCGATGAAAACCTCAACCGACTGTTCAGTGGCGAGCATTCCAATCCCCCCGGGCTGGTGAACCCGGAGCGGATCCGCGCCAAGAAGCTGGAAACTTATGTCACACGTTTCTTCGAAGACGCACCACAAGGGGCAAGACAAAGGATCCATTACGATTTGCACACCGCCATTCGCGGCTCCAAACATGAAAAGTTTGCCATCTATCCCTATCGACCGGGTAAGGCTTACAGCCGTGAACAATTGATGTTCCTGGAGGCGGCCGGAGTCGATACCGTGTTGCTGCATCACGAACCCACAACCACTTTCAGCTATTTCTCGTCAAATCAGTTTGGCGCCGACGCCTTTACCATTGAGCTGGGCAAGGTTTACCCCATGGGACAAAACGATATGACACGTTTTATCGCTACCCGGGAGATGCTGAGTCGTTTGATCTGCAAACAATCGCTCGAACTCGAGGAGCAGGCGCTTGAGCGGGTCAATATCTATCAGGTCTGTAGGGTCATCAATAAGCAGGCCGACGACTTTGAATTTACCTTCGCCAGTGATGTGGAAAACTTCAGCGCTTTCCCCAAGGGTTATGTGCTGGCGCGGGAAGCGGGCAGGGATATTCGAGTAGAACAGGACTCGGAAGCCGTGGTGTTTCCCAACGCCAAGGTGCCCATTGGCCAACGTACAGTAATCTGCCTGGTTCAAGCCAAAGAGGTGCCATTGGCCTGAATTGTAAACCAATATATACGCGCCGATCCCATGCTAGTTGGCAAAGCACCCATGGTGGGAGTTGCTTGCTAGTTTACGTTAACGTAATGTTCGGGGCGCGTACTGAAAAAATCGGTAGGGCCGGTTTCGAGCCGGACAAACCCAGAGACAACAAGAGCACACTATGAGCAACGCAACAAATATGAACGAGACGGTGCATCGGGTGAGTTTTTTGAACAAGGACTCGCTGCATATCCCTGTACTCAAAATACTTCAGGCCGACGGCACCACCTATGAAGAGGCGGTATTGCCCGTCATAGATGAAGCCCTGTCACGCAAGATATTCGATACCTGTGTCTTTACGCGTGTCCTGGACGAACGTATGTTGGGCGCCCAGCGTCAGGGAAGGATCAGTTTTTACATGACCTGTATCGGTGAAGAAGCCGCTGTTATCGGCAGTGCCGCCGCGCTGGATGACAAGGATGTGATCCTTGCCCAGTACCGCGAACATGCCGCACTGCGTTATCGCGGCTTTAGCACAGAGCAGTTTATGAACCAGATGTTCAGCAATGAGAAAGATCTGGGCAAAGGCCGGCAGATGCCTATTCACTACGGCAGCCGTGAACTCAACTACCAAACCATCTCTTCACCGCTGGCGACTCAGATCCCGCAGGCATCCGGTGTAGGCTACTCGCTGAAGATGCAAGGCAAGCGTAATGTCGCCATCTGTTACTTCGGTGAAGGTGCTGCCTCTGAAGGCGATTTCCATGCCGGTCTCAATATGGCCGCAGTTCATAAAGCGCCGGTTATCTTCTTTTGCCGTAACAACGGCTACGCCATCTCAACCCCTACGGAAGAGCAGTACGCCGGTAACGGCATAGCCAGCCGCGGCGTTGGTTATGGCATGCACACCATCAGAGTCGACGGTAACGATATGTTGGCGGTTCTGGCCGCAACTCAGCAAGCCAGAGCTTACGCGCTTGAAAACAACGCGCCTGTGCTGATTGAAGCCATGACCTACCGCCTGGGTGCCCACTCATCTTCTGACGATCCATCCGGTTATCGCTCCAAAGAGGAAGAAGCCAAGTGGCAACAGCACGACCCTGTGAAACGCTTCAAGTTGTGGCTGATCAACAAAGGCTGGCTCAAGGAAAGCGACGAGACCGAGCTGTATGAGAAGTATCGTGAGGAAGTGCTGGCCGCGGTAAAAGTGGCCGAAAAGGTTCCGGCACCAGCCATAGAAGCCATCATAGAAGACGTTTTTGATCAGCCGACTGCGGCGCTCAAGCAGCAATTAACCGAGCTTAAGGCCCATGTTGCCAAGTATCCGAAAGCCTATCCTAAAACAGCAGGGAGATCATAAGCGTGGCACAGATGAATATGTTACAGGCCATCAATAATGCCCTGACCATAGCGATGGAAGCCGACGACAAGATGCTGGTTTTCGGTGAAGACGTAGGCCATTTCGGCGGTGTGTTCCGGGCAACTTCCGGTTTGCAGGAAAAGTTTGGCCGTGAGCGCTGCTTCAATACTCCACTTACCGAGCAGGGTATAGCCGGCTTTGCCAACGGCCTGGCTTCCAACGGCATGACGCCGGTAGCGGAAATCCAGTTTGCCGACTACATCTTCCCGGCGTTCGATCAAATCGTCAACGAAGCAGCCAAGTTCAGATACCGAAGCGGCAACGAGTTTGATGTCGGCGGCCTGACCTTCAGAACCCCCTATGGCGGCGGCATTGCCGGCGGTCATTACCACTCCCAGTCACCGGAAGCCTACTTTACCCAAACGCCCGGTCTCAAGGTAGTGGTTCCCCGTAACCCATACCAAGCCAAGGGTTTGTTGCTGGCCGCCATTCGTGATAACAACCCTGTGGTCTTCTTTGAGCCCAAGCGCTTGTACCGCGCCTCTGTCGGCGATGTGCCGGAAGGCGATTATCAACTGGAGCTGGGTAAAGCCGAAGTGGTTCGTGAAGGTAAAGATATCACTCTGCTGGCCTGGGGCGCGCAGATGGAAATCATAGAGAAAGCAGCCGATATGGCCAAAGAGGAAGGTATTGACTGCGAAGTCATCGACCTTCGTACTCTGGCCCCTTGGGATGTGGAAACCGTGGCCGAGTCGGTGAAAAAGACCGGCAGATTGCTTATCAACCACGAAGCGCCACTGACCGGTGGTTTTGCCGGTGAAATTGCCGCTACCATCCAACAGGAATGTTTCCTGTACCTGGAGTCGCCCATCAGCCGGGTTTGTGGTCTGGATACGCCATATCCCTTAATCCACGAAAAAGAATATATGCCGGATGCGCTTAAAACCTTTGAAGCCATCAAGGCCTCGGTGAATTTTTAGGAGAGCCAGGATGATTAAAGATTTTATTTTGCCCGACATAGGCGAAGGTGTTGTCGAGTGTGAACTGGTGGAATGGTTGGTGGCAGAGGGGGATACAGTCGCCGAAGATCAACCTGTTTGTGATGTGATGACAGACAAGGCACTGGTGCAAATTCCTGCGCCTTTCCCCGGTGTTATCAGTAAGCTTTATTACGCCAAGGGTGAAATTGCCAAGGTGCATGAGCCTTTGTATGCCGTGGAAGTGGATGCTGCAGACAGCGAAGCGCCTGTACCTGCAGCCAGCGCCGATACTGCTGCATCGTCTAGCACTAACACTACGGCTAGCGCCGGCAGCCAGGTGGAAGACTTTATGCTGCCGGATATCGGCGAGGGCATAGTCGAGTGCGAACTGGTGGAGTGGCTGGTCGCAGAAGGCGACACTGTGGTTGAAGATCAACCTATCTGTGATGTAATGACTGATAAGGCGTTGGTGCAAATCCCGGCGATGAAGGCCGGTAAAATTGTCAAGCTGCACTACCGTAAGGGCCAGTTGGCCCAGGTGCATCAGCCACTGTTTGCCATTGAAGTTGCCGCTGAATCCGGTAGTGCAGCCGTGGCTCAAACCGCTGAAACAAGTGCTCCATCAGGCTCAGCATCTGCCGTCTCTCAAGCACAGGCTCAAGCCCAGAGCAGCTCGCAAACTGCCGCCTGCAGTATGGTGCCCCAGGGCAAGGCGCTGGCGAGCCCAGCGGTAAGACGTATGGCTCGCAGTCTGGATGTCGATATCGCCAAAGTGCCTGGCAGCGGTAAAAACGGCCGGGTCTATAAAGAGGATATTGAGCGTTTCCTCAAGGGGGCGACTCCTCAGGCACAAGCCCAAACCCAAACTTTGGCAGAGGGCCAAGTGCAAGCCAGCAAAGCGGCAACGGCAAGCGATAGGGTAGAGCCTATCAAGGGCGTTCGTGCCGTGATGGCGCGGATGATGACAGAGTCCGTCTCCAGCATTCCGCACTTTACTTATTGCGAAGAGCTGGACTTGACCGAGCTTATCGCCCTTCGTGAAGCGATGAAGGCCAAGTACTCCAATGACGAGCTCAAGCTGACCATGATGCCTTTCTTTATGAAGGCCATGTCGCTGGCGCTGACCGAGTTTCCGGTGATCAACAGCCGAGTGAACGCAGATTGTACCGAACTCACTTATCTTGGTCGTCACAACATAGGGATGGCCGTCGACTCCAAGGTCGGTTTGTTGGTGCCTAACGTCAAGGATGTACAGGATAAATCGATTCTGGATGTTGCTGCCGAAGTCACCCGTCTGACCCAGGCCGCGCGCTCAGGTAGAGTGGCGCCTGCCGATCTTAAAGATGGCAGCATCTCCATCTCCAACATAGGCGCGCTGGGCGGCACTGTGGCAACGCCCATTATCAATAAACCCGAGGTGGCGATTGTGGCCTTGGGTAAGGTGCAAACCCTGCCGCGCTTTAATGCTAAGGGTAAGGTGGAAGCTCGTAAACTGATGCAGGTCAGTTGGTCAGGCGATCACAGAGTGATAGATGGCGGCACCATTGCCCGCTTCTGTAATCTGTGGAAACAATATCTCGAGCAGCCGCAGGAAATGCTGTTGGCGATGAGATAAGATTGGAGGCCCCGCATTGCGGGGCCTTGTTTTAGGTGTGTTTCGGGAGCAAGATTACTCCTGCCAGCTTAAGGCAATGGCTTTATTTGATCCTGAGCACAAAGTGGTTACGATTTGATGGCAGATTTCGTATAATTGCCAACAGTATTAGTCGCATTGGGTCTGTTATGAGTCAGGTAGCACCAAGCATAGAAAATATTCAATATCCTTTCCCGCCAAAACCGGTTCCCTTGTCTGAACAGGAAAAAAGCGAATACAAAGCCAGGATCAAGCAACTGCTCAAAGAGCAGAATGCGGTGCTGGTTGCCCATTACTATACGGACCCTGAAATTCAGGCTCTGGCCGAGGAAACCGGTGGCTGCGTTTCCGACTCGCTCGAAATGGCGCGTTTTGGGCGTGATCATCCCGCCAAAACGCTCATCGTTGCCGGGGTTAAGTTTATGGGGGAAACCGCCAAGATCCTGAGCCCGGAAAAAACCATTCTGATGCCGACTCTGGAAGCCACCTGTTCTCTGGATGTTGGTTGTCCTATTGAGCAGTTTAGTGCTTTCTGCGACGCGCATCCGGATCACACGGTAGTGGTCTATGCCAATACTTCGGCTGCGGTCAAAGCCCGGGCCGATTGGGTAGTGACTTCCAGCATAGCGCTGGAGATCGTGGAACACCTGGACAGCGAAGGCAAGAAGATCATCTGGGGGCCGGATCGTCACTTGGGCAGTTATATTGCCAAGCAAACTGGTGCCGAGATGTTGATGTGGCAGGGCGAGTGTATTGTGCACGATGAATTCAAGGCCAACGCCTTGCGTCAATTAAAGGCGCTGCACCCGAACGCCGCCATTCTGGTTCACCCTGAATCTCCGGCGAGTGTTGTGGAAATGGCCGATGCCGTAGGTTCAACCAGTCAGTTGATCAAAGCTGCCCAGACCATGGACAATGATACCTTTATCGTGGCCACCGATAGAGGCATTTTCTATAAGATGCAACAGGCAGCGCCGGGCAAGACCCTGATTGAAGCCCCAACCGGCGGTGAAGGTGCCACTTGCCGCAGCTGTGCTCACTGCCCCTGGATGGCAATGAATGGTCTCAAGGCGATTGCCAGCGCGCTGGAAAACCAGGATAACAGTCAACATGAGATTTTCGTCGATGAAGCGCTGCGTCAAGGCGCTTTGGTGCCTCTGACTCGAATGTTGGATTTTGCCAAAACCCTCAACATGCAGGTCAAAGGCAACGCCTGAATAGCTTAAACTGTTTTTTATTCGACAAGCCAATAAAGAGCCTACATTTGTAGGCTCTTTTTCCATTGACATCCATTGGCATCGACTATACTTGCCAACGTATACTGAAAAATAAATTTCATATTAATAAATGAATTAGTTAGCTGCTTAAAGGATGCATCAATGAAATGGCAATGGATTGAAAATCTTCCTCTGAAACACAAATTTCTCTTGGTTATCCTGCCGCCTTTTATCGCGGCAACCCTATTTGGTATTTTATTGTTCAGCGATCGACTGTCGCTCGCCAATGGTCTGGAAGAGGTGCTGGATCTCAGTGAGTTGGCGGTGGTCAACTCGGCGCTGGTACATGAACTGCAAAAAGAGCGCGGCATGAGCGCGGGTTATCTCGGTTCCAAGGGCAAGAGTTTTGCCGATAAACTACCGGGCCAGCGGCAACTCACAGATAAACAACTCCAGCAATTTAATGATTTCTTGAATAATCATCAGCTTCCCGCCGATTTTGCTACCGATTTAACGAAGGCAAGAAATAGCATTGCCCGTTTGCAAGACATTCGCAATCTGGTAGATATACAAGGGATAAGCGTTGCCGAAGAAGTGGCATTTTACACTGAGCTGAATAAATTACTGCTGTCGATAGTCGATCTTAGTGTGCAGAAGGGCGGCGATCAACAGATTGCCATCAAGGCCGCCGCTTTTTCGGCGTTTTTGCAGATGAAGGAACGCGCAGGTATCGAGCGGGCGGTACTCAGTTCAACCTTCGGACAGAGTGAGTTCAAACCCGGTGTCTACCGTAAATTTATCACTTTGGTCTCTGAACAAAACGCTTACCAGGAAAGGTTTGTGGCCTTGGCTGATGAAACCGCTCGCAAGGATTTACAGGTATTGCAAGCCCAAGCTGCTGTCGCCGAAGTCGCTCGCTTGAGGGAGTTGGCTTATGGCCAGAAAACCGAGGATCTCAAGTCCCAATCTCCGGAGATTTGGTTTAATCAGTCGACAGCACGCATCAATCTGTTACATGAATTTGAGCAGAAGCTGTCGAATAAACTCCTGGCCGAGACCTTGAACAAACAGCAAAATGCTACTAACCAGACCTGGATAGTACTTGGGGTTATGGTGTTTGGTTTAATCATTGTCAGTCTGGTCTCCAGCATCATACTCAAATATCTGCATGGCAGCTTGCGAGAATTGCATCAGGGCGTTACCCGAGCCCGGGCTCACTATGACTTAAGTGTGCGTTTGCCCCATACGGGTAAAGATGAGTTTGGTGAGCTGGCCGAATCCTTCAATAGTATGATGGCCGACTTTGAGCTGGTGATACTGCGGGTTCGCTCCAGTAGCAAGACCTTGCTGGGAGTGGTACAACAGATGGAACAGCATTCTACTCAGATGCAGGCCGATGTAGCGGTTGGCTCCAGCGAGACAGAGCAAGTGGCATCTGCGATGACAGAGATGAGTTCAACCGTACAGGAAATTGCCTCCAACGCGGTACGGGCCTCTGAAGCATCCAATCAAGCCAGCACTGAGGCCAGGGAAGGGAGCCTGGAAGTGGGGCGCACGGCATCGGCCATCAATGAACTGGCTGAAGAAATTAGTTATGCCGCCGATGCAATATCCAAACTGGATAAAGATATTCACGGCATTGTCAGTGTGTTGGAGGTCATCAGTGGCATAGCCGAGCAGACCAATCTCCTGGCGCTTAATGCCGCCATCGAAGCCGCCCGGGCCGGCGAAATGGGCCGCGGCTTTGCCGTGGTGGCCGATGAGGTGCGCAATCTGGCGCAGCGGGCACAATCTTCCACTGAAGATATCCGTAATATGACAGAAAGGCTCAAACAGGGCGCCGAAGTAGCGGTAGCCGCTATCACCAAAGGCAAGGCTCAGGCCGGCATCAGTGTTGATGAGGCAAACCGCGCCGGTGAGGAGCTCAGGCGCATAGTTGAACACGTGGAAGTTATTGATAGCATGAATGAACAGATAGCTGCCGCAACCCATGAGCAGTCGGCCGTATCAGAAGAGGTGAATCGCAATGCGATGCAGATCAGTGATATCTACCGCAATACCCAGGATATAGCCAATGAGCTTGGCAAACTCAACGAACTGCTGATTAAAGACGCCAACAAAATGAGCGATGAGGTAAGTAAATTCCGCTTAAACGAACACTGATTGAAGTATTTTTCATCGCCTTTGCTCATCAAACACGCAAACGGAGATTAAGGCGGATTTTTGCTTGACCGGCATTCGCCTTTTGCGTAAAGTACCGCTCCATCAAGGGGATAGAGATATTACTCCTGATAGATGTGTTGATACCCACAGTAAAAAGTATCGAAACGGTGAGGTGTCCGAGTGGCTGAAGGAGCACGCCTGGAAAGTGTGTATACGGCAACGTATCGAGGGTTCGAATCCCTCCTTCACCGCCAGATTAAAAAAACCCGACCATAAGGTCGGGTTTTTGCGTTTCTGAGCATAGTCCTTTGCATAGTCCTTTGCATAGTCCTTTGAATGATAGCGGCTGCGCGGTCAAGATTCCCAACCTTTCTGCAGCAAATTAGCTTTGTACGACTAATCCTGACGTATTGCGGCACAGTTTGTGAGAGGGGTATCCATAATATCAACACATTAGCCGATTTGATTTTATCCCAGTAAGTTGGGAAACAGCCCCTTAAAACCTGCGGCTATTACCTCAATGCCAATGGATAGCATCAAGAGTCCCATCAGACGGGTGATCACGTTGATCCCTGTTTTACCGAGGAGCTTATTGATGACCGAAGCCATTCTGAACAATGCAAAGCTGAGCAGACCAAACAGCGCTACAGTCACCGACATGGCCAGCAGATTAGCCAGGCCTTTATGCTCGGCGGCAAAGACGATAACTGAGCTGATAGCCCCTGGGCCAGCCATCAGAGGCAAAGCCAGCGGTACCACAGCCACAGATTCCATCGCTGAGGCTTCTCTGTCTTCTTCCTGGTTGCGTTTCACCTCGCCAAGCTTTCCTTGCAACATGGACATGGCGATGATGGCAATCAGTGTACCGCCGGCAATTCGGAACGCCGACAGCGAAATACTGAACATATTCAATATATACTGACCCGCCACTGTGGTAACCAAGAGGATTACCACCACGGCAAAGTTGGATATTTTAGCGGTATGGTTACGCTCAGCCTCAGTCTGGTGACTGGTCAGGCTGACAAATACCGGCAACAGGCCCACCGGGTTGATGATAGCCACCAGTCCGAGGAAAAATTTAACGTACAGGGTCAAATCCAATTTCGTATCCTTCCAGTGTAGGGAACTCACCGGGAAACAGTAACTTGAGACGGTGCATACTCTACCCTAAGTTAACAAACCCCAGAAATGAGATTTTCTATACTTGGTCACAACTTCGAATAAATTTTCGTAATATCAGTGCAGTCAAAGCTGCAGTATAGTCGATTCTAATACAAAGATTTTTTCTATGCTTGAATCTGATTTAACGTTGTTGAATTACATAAAACGCCATGCCTGTGGCCAAGATCACAGATGTCCACCCGGTTTGGATGTAATTTTATTTCATGTGAGAGAGTTTAACCAAGATGAGCCTTTGTTAAATTTTTTTACGGGAAACTGATTATGAAAGTCACCAATACTCAGGAACTGGATCTGCTACTGGAAAGAGTCAGCCAGGCTCAGGCGAAATTCGCAGGTTTCAGTCAGCAGCAAGTCGATAAGATATTTCGCGCCGCCGCGCTGGCTGCCGCCGATGCCAGAATAGCGTTGGCAAAACAGGCCGCCGCCGAAACCTCCATGGGAGTGCTGGAGGATAAAGTGATTAAAAACCACTTTGCTTCCGAGTATATCTATAACAAGTACAAAGATGAAAAGACCTGCGGCATTCTGGAAGAAGACGACACCTTCGGCACCATCACAATTGCCGAACCCGTGGGGATCATCTGCGGCATAGTACCGACAACCAATCCTACTTCCACCGCTATCTTCAAGGCGCTTATCAGCCTGAAAACCCGTAATGCCATCGTCTTCTCCCCGCACCCCAGAGCCAAGGCATCCACAGTCGCAGCCGCCCGAATAGTACTGGATGCCGCCATTAAGGCCGGAGCTCCCGAGGACATTATAGGCTGGATAGATGAACCCAGCGTCGCACTTTCCAATCACCTGATGACCCACGAAAAGATAAATCTTATTCTGGCCACCGGCGGCCCGGGTATGGTGAAAGCCGCTTACTCTTCCGGGAAACCTGCCATAGGTGTCGGCGCAGGTAATACACCTGTGGTTATTGATGAAACCGCGGATATCAAACGCGCGGTGGCTTCCATATTGATGTCAAAAACCTTTGATAACGGTGTGGTATGCGCCTCTGAACAAGCGGTAGTGGTACTCGATAGCGTCTACCAAGCAGTACGGGAGCGTTTTGCTCATCATGGCGGTTACCTGCTCAATGACGAAGAATGCCTTGCCGTGAAACAGGTTATCCTCAAAGATGGCGCGCTCAATGCCGCCATTGTTGGCCAAAGTGCGGCGCGCATTGCCGAAATGGCCGGCTTCAGCGTACCGAGCTGGACCAAGGTACTGATCGGTGAGGTGGATGAAATCACCGAAGCCGAAGCCTTCGCCCATGAAAAGCTTTCGCCGCTGCTTGGTATGTACCGCGCCAACGACTTTGATGAGGCGCTGGATAAGGCCGATGCCTTGGTGAAACTCGGTGGTATCGGTCATACCTCTGGACTCTATACAGATCAAGATACCCAGGTGCAGCGGGTCAAGCGTTTCGGTGAGCGGATGAAAACAGCTCGAATTCTGATAAACACCCCGGCATCTCAAGGCGGGATTGGCGATCTCTATAACTTCAAGCTGGCACCTTCTCTCACTTTGGGCTGTGGCTCCTGGGGGGGGAACTCGATTTCGGAGAACGTGGGCCCGAGTCACCTTATCAACAAGAAAACTGTCGCCAAGAGGGCCGAGAATATGTTGTGGCACAAACTTCCATCCTCCATTTATTTCCGCCGCGGTAGTCTACCTATTGCCCTGGAGGAGTTGGCCGACAAACGCCGCGCCTTGATAGTGACAGACAAGTTCTTGTTCAATAATGGCTACTGTGATGAAACCGTCAAGATCCTCAAGGGCTTGGGGCTGGATACCGAAGTGTTTTATGAAGTGGAGGCCGATCCTACCTTAGCAGTAGTTCGCGCCGGCACCAAGGTGGCCGAGAGTTTCCAACCGGATGTGATCATCGCACTGGGCGGTGGCTCCCCTATGGACGCTGCCAAGATCATCTGGGTGATGTATGAACATCCTCAGGTGGACTTTGCCGATCTGGCGCTGCGTTTCATGGATATTCGTAAACGTATTTACAAGTTCCCCAAACTTGGGCGCAAGGCCAAGATGGTCGCTATTCCCACCACGTCGGGCACAGGCTCTGAAGTCACACCATTTGCCGTGGTGACTGATGAGCAGACAGGTGCCAAGTATCCTATCGCAGATTATGAACTGACCCCCAACATGGCGATTGTGGATCCCAACCTGGTGATGAACATGCCCAAGTCCTTAACCGCCTTTGGCGGGATAGATGCCATTACCCATGCCTTGGAAGCCTATGTCAGCGTGATGGCCAATGAGTACAGTGACGGCCAGGCATTGCAGGCCTTGGATCTTCTGGTTACGCACCTGCCCAAGGCCTACGAAGAGGGCGCCGCGGCGCCGATTGCCCGCGAAAAAGTGCACAACGGCGCCACCATTGCCGGTATCGCCTTTGCCAACGCTTTCCTGGGCATATGTCACTCTATGGCTCACAAACTGGGCGCCGAGTTCCATCTGCCACACGGCTTGGCCAATGCACTGCTCATAAGCAATGTCATCCGTTTCAACGCCACCGACCTGCCGACCAAGCAAGCCGCCTTCAGCCAGTATGACAGGCCCAAGGCGCTCTGCCGCTATGCTGCCATTGCTGATCATCTCAAGCTGACAGACGCCGAGCTGAGTGACACCGAAAAAGTCGAGCGTTTGATAGCCAAAATTGAGCAGTTGAAGCTGGCTTTGGGGATCCCGGGGTCGATTCAGGAAGCCGGTGTCACAGAAGCCGATTTTCTGGATAAGCTCGATGAACTGGCTGAAGATGCTTTTGATGATCAGTGTACAGGTGCCAACCCCAGGTATCCTCTGATCAGTGAGTTAAAAGCCCTGTTGCTGGCAAGCTTCTACGGTGAGGTTTACCGCGACTAACAATAGCCTTGTCCTAGAAGCAAAATACCGCTCACTTACAATGAGCGGTATTTTTTAGCGTGACACAGAATTTTGAACACTCTCTGTTCAACCTATCTGGAAGCACGGCGCCCTAGCACACAATCATCCTTTATATTCCGGTTGCCCAAAAAGTTAAAATTAAACAATATAAAAACTCGTTTAAGAAGCTTCTTTATGCCAGATACTCTTTGTTTTTCCGCGCGTGAAATGCTTCTTCTGTAATTAGTTACTTTTCCATAGCAGCTTGAAATGGCTTCACTATTGTCTTCACCGTTGTCTTCACTATGGTCACATGCAATTCATGCCAGCTCGCAAACTGTAACAAAGCATGTTTCTTTACTAACAATTGCTGAAAAGTTCCTGCTTCCATGATTTACTAGCAAACTATGCACCCGAAAAACCGATAAAAACTCAAATTTCCAACATACGGGTGCCGGGAAGGAAATCATATGAAAAAACTCACCCTGTGCCTGGCGGTGTCACTGGCGCTGACAGGTCTGTCCGCATGTCAAACCCAAAGCTCGCCGGAGGCGATGGCATCTAACGTTTCTGCTATCGTCAAACAAGATCAGAACCAAGCCTTTACTGCATTCAGTCAAAGTTTTATCGATTCTTTGTGGCAAGTTGCACCGACTTGGGCGCTCTATAATGGTTTTCATCAATATGATGCCAAACTCCTGGTACCGGATGCGGCCAGCCGCACCGTGACGCTGAACTTTATTCAGCAGCAGCGTGCCAAGATGGCGAGCTTTGATTTTGCGGCGCTTACCGCAGCCAACCTGATTGACTATCGCTTGATTGAAAACGTCCTCGGCAGCATGGAGTGGGAAATCAAACGCTTCAAGTCCTGGCAGTGGGACCCATCCAGTTACAACGTGGCCGGAGGTTTTGCGCAAATCATCAATGAGGACTTTGCACCTCTGGATCAAAGGTTACGCTCTGTATTGGGCCGATTGGAAAATGTGCCGGCCTATTACCGGGCGGCGCAACAAAACATAGAGAATCCCACTCTGGAGCACACAGAGTTGGCCATCATGCAAAATCAGGGAGCCTTTACGGTATTGTCCGATGAACTGCTCGTCAAAGTGAACGCCTCCGGCCTGAACGCTGATGAAAAGGCGTTGTTCAAGCAAAGACTGGCTAATGCCGTGGCTGCCATCGAAGGGCATATCCAGTTTCTAAAACAGCTTGAGCAGCAACTTAAGCGCGAAGGCAGCCGTAGCTTTCGGATAGGAGAAGCACTTTATGAGGAGAAGTTTGCCTTTGATATTCAGGCCGGTATGAGCGCCAAGGCCCTTTATGAAAAGGCGCTGGCCGATAAGGCCAGGGTTCAGGGCGAAATGGCGAAAATTACCGATAAGCTCTGGAGCAAGTATTTCCAAGAGCCCAAGCCGCAAGACGAGAAGAAGGCTATCAGACAGTTGATCGATAAGCTTTCGGCCCGGCATGTAAAGCGAGAAGATTTTGTGGACGAGGTGAGGGCGCAGATCCCCGAGCTGGTGAAGTTTGTCAATCAACACGATCTGGTGACTCTGGATCCGAAAAAGCCTTTGGTGGTCAGGGAAACACCTGAATATATGCGAGGTTTTGCCGGTGCTTCCATCAGTGCTCCCGGCCCTTATGAGAAGGGGGGCAACACCTATTACAACGTGACTCCCCTGGATGGTATGACTGACGAGCAGGCCGAAAGTTACTTGCGCGAGTACAACCACTGGATATTGCAGGTACTGAACATACATGAGGCTATCCCCGGCCATTACACCCAACTGGTGTACTCCAATGAATCACCGAGCCTGGTCAAGAGCCTGTTTGGTAACGGAGCCATGGTCGAAGGTTGGGCCGTTTATGCCGAGCGTATGATGTTGGAACAGGGCTATGGCAACTTTGAGCCGGAAATGTGGCTGATGTACTACAAGTGGAACCTCAGGGTGATTTGTAACACCATTCTGGACTACAGCATTCAGGTCAAGGGGATGACTGAAGAGCAGGCCATCAAATTGATGACTGAAGAAGCCTTCCAGCAGCAAGCCGAGGCGGAAGGTAAATGGCGCCGGGCAACGCTGAGCCAGGTACAGTTAACCAGCTATTACGCCGGATATCGTGAAATTTACGACCTCAGGGAAGAACTTAAACAGCAACAAGGAAAGGCGTTTGAGCTCAAGGCATTTCACGAAAACTTCCTCAGTTATGGCAGTGCTCCGGTCAAATACATCAGTCAGTTGATGCAAGACAAGTAAGGTGGACAACAAAAGGCAGGGATAAAGTTTACTGCCCAGTGGCGGTAAACTTAACTTGTTCAGTTGACTATTGACTATAGGGACAGTTTGACCGGCTGTCCCTTTTTCATAACTCGTTATATGTGACTCTGTGCACCTTACATCATTATAACCAGTGAATTTTTCTGGCTCGGTCAGGATAATTATGTTAACGTTAATGGTAATGGTTCTTATTTGAGAATTGTATTAACGAAAATGACGAAAATTTTATTGGTGGACGATGACCTGGAGTTCAGGGACTTGCTCAAGGAAGCACTGGAGGGCGAGGGGCACGATGTTGTTTGTGCCGCTGATGGTTTGGATGCACTGATGAGACTCGACACTTTTACCCCGGATGTTATCTTGCTCGACTTAATGATGCCCAAACTCAATGGTTTTGAGATGTTACTTGCCCGTAAGGACAGTACACCTGTGATAGTGATTTCGGCTGTCGATAGCGAAGAGGAAAGGATTAAAGGTTATGAGCTGGGGGCTGATGATTTTTTGAGTAAGCCATTTAGCGTCAAAGAGTTGTTGGTCCGTATTCAGGCGCTCATAAGAAGGATCAATATCAGCAAGGGGCAGGAACCTACCGATCTGGCGCTCAATAAGCATATTCAGTTTGATGAGACGGATTACACAGTAGCCATTGCCGATCAGCAATTGGCATTGACTCAGACAGAGTTTCGTTTGTTTAAATATCTGTTTGAGCGTAAGGGCCAGGTGGTTACCAAGCAGGAGCTACAGCGACGGGTGTTAAAAAAAGAGTTGGGGCGGTTTGACCGAAACCTGGATATGCATATCTCCAACACCCGGCGTAAACTGGAGCAGACCCGGTTGCCAAGAAGCCTTATTAATACTGTGCGCGGCCAAGGATACAGTTTCAGCCTTTGGTAAACTCCACTGATTTTTCCCCGAATATCAAGCCAGGGTCGGCCGCGTTTTCAAGCGCGGCCGATTTGGTTTATCCTATAACCCACTTGCGCGAGCCTTTCGGCTCCACACCCTATAAAAGCAATGAAGGAAAACATCATGCGGATCAGCGCGAATTTTGATGGTGGCAATATTCAGGTCATCAGTCTTGATAATAAGGACGACATCAGACTGGCGATCCGCCCGGATCAGGGCGGAGAGTTCTACCAGTGGTTCAATTTCCGTTTTGAAGGCCAGGTAGGAAACAGTTACACCCTCAATATCATCAACGCCGGCAGCGCTTCTTATCCCAAAGGCTGGGAGAACTACCAGGCGGTAGCCAGCTATGATCGCCAGCACTGGTTCCGCCTGCCGACCAAGTATGATGACGGCAAATTGAGTATCAATGTGGAATTGGACGCCGATGCGATTCAGATAGCCTATTTTGCACCTTACAGTTACGAGCGCCACCTGGACCTGCTCAGCGCTGTGCAAGTGCATCCTGAAGTGAGCCTGGAGCACCTGGGTCTGACCTTGGATGGTCGCGATCTGACGCTGGTCAAGGTGGGTGACGGCGATAACAGCAAGCGCAATATCTGGATCACAGCCCGTCAGCACCCAGGGGAAACCATGGCCGAATGGCTGGTGGAAGGTTTGCTGTATCGTTTGCTGGACTCGGATGACCCTGTCTCCAAACAGTTGCTGGATAAGGCCAACTTCTATGTTGTACCCAACATGAACCCGGACGGCAGCGCCCGCGGCCATCTGCGTACCAATGCCGCCGGTGTTAACCTAAATCGTGAGTGGCAAACGCCAAGCCTGGAGAAGAGCCCCGAGGTGTACCATGTGGTACAAAAGATGAAAGAAACCGGTGTGGATCTCTTCTATGACGTCCACGGTGATGAAGGTCTGCCTTATGTGTTCCTGGCAGGCTGTGAAGGCATTCCTTGTTGGGATGAGCGTTTGACTCAGCTGCAGCAGGAATTTGCCTCGGCGCTCTTGCTGGTTAGCCCGGATTTCCAGAGCGAACATGGCTATGAAAAGGACGAACCCGGCAAGGCCAACCTGACCATAGGTTCCAACTGGGTCGGCGAAACCTTCAACTGCCTGTCAAACACCTTGGAAATGCCATTTAAAGACAATGATAATCTGGCCGATCCGCTGGTGGGCTGGTCCCCCGAGCGTTGCCTGTACCTGGGTGAAGCCTCTTTGACCGCCATGCTGGCCGTCGTGGACAAACTCAGGTAAGGAGCAGTTATGGCACTGGTTGAATGCCCTTTATGCCGCAAGCGGATCTCCAGTAAGGCACCCAGTTGCCCGCACTGTAGTTCCAAATTGGGACCCAACACCGAGTCGCTGTCGAGGATTAGCCATATTCAGCAGTCGACCAAACTGATGAATCAGAGCTTTCTGGCCTTGACCCTGTTTATCGCCGGGGTGGTTATCTGGTTCTGGGGTGGCGAAGTCGCCGGAGGCAATCGAGCCATCGCCGGTGCGGTCTGCTTTACGCTCGGTTTCGTAGGTTACCTGATAACCCGGGTACGTATTATTTTGCACAAGCGGAAAAGTGTATGACAGATATCAACAAAGTGATTGAAGAGATGCCGGTTGAGGTCTATGAGAGACTGCGCAGCGCCGCCGAGATAGGTAAGTGGGAAGATGGCACTGTGCTGACCGAGGAACAGCGGGAAAACACGCTGCAACTGGTGATGCTCTATCAGGCCAGACGTTTGGAGCAAACCGAACACTTTACTATAGGTGCCGGTGGCCAACTCAACGAGTTGTCCAAGGCGCAGCTGAAAAAGCAGTTTCGCGGTGAGAGCATTGCTGAGTTCAAAGAATCTGATCTTTAATTAAGTTTCTGGATTCGAATGATAAAAAAGCCCTGTATAAACAGGGCTTTTTACTATCAATTAAATTCAATCCGAAGTGAGTTCGCCACAGAGGTTTTGTTGCATCTGCCGTCTTATCTCTTCTGTACTCAGCCCTTGGGAGAGCAGGTAATGCAACTTGGTCAAGGCGGCTTCCGTGGTCATATCGGCGCCGCTGATAACGCCGGCTTTTGCCAGGGCGTTGCCTGTGGCATAACCGCCCATATTGACTTTTCCCTGCAGGCACTGAGTCAGATTAATAAGCACTGTGCCTTTGTCGTTGGCCCGCTTGAGAGTTTCCAGCAAGGCGGGGTCCTGCGGCGCGTTGCCGACACCATAGGTCAGTAATATCAGTGCTTTTACCGGCTGCTGCAATATGTTGTTGAATACCTCGGTGGAGATGCCGGGATACAAGGTAACCACACCAATAGGATGAGGGGTAATGGGCGCCACTTTCAGGGGCTTATCGCTGGGCGGAGCAATTTTACCGGCGCGCAGGCGAATCTTGATCCCGGCTTCCAGCAACAGGGGGAAATTCGGCGAAGCAAAGGCATCGAAGCCGTCGGCATGAGCCTTGGTGGTACGGTTGCCGCGGAACAACTTATTGTTGAAGAACAGGCAAACCTCGGCAACTGGGTAATTTGCCGCTATATACAGCGCATTAAGTAAGTTGGTTTGACCGTCTGAACGCAGCTGCGCCAATGGAATTTGCGAGCCGGTGACGATAACCGGCTTACCGAGATCTTGCAGCATGAAAGACAGCGCCGAGGCGGTAAACGCCATGGTGTCTGTGCCGTGAAGAATAACAAAGCCATCATACTTGTCATAGTTGGCCTGAATGTCGTCGGCTATCATCTGCCAGTGGCTGGGAGCCATGTTGGAGGAGTCTATCAGCGGACTATATTCCTGGATCACGAACGTCGGCATCTCTTCATGGAAAAACTCCGGCATGGAGTTGACGCATTCCGTCAGGAAACCGGCGACCGGGGCAAAGCCATTACTGGTTTTTTGCATCCCTATGGTGCCGCCCGTGTATGCGACATAGATGGACTTTTTTTTGTTCATAATCTGGCTTTATTTATCATTGGAGCAAAAGAGAGGCCGGATTATAGCAAATCAACCCCGACAGCATAAGGCACAAAAAAGCCCGGCGAACCGGGCTTTCAGGATTATCAGTAACTGCAGTTATCGCAGTAGAGATAGACGCCGTTGGGGTCGTCAAAGGCGGCAAACTCTTCCAGTACCTGGCTCCATTGAGTCAGCAGCTTTTCCAGTACGCTGGACTGCTTGACGCTGTGAGGCAGATAAGCTGAGACACTGGCGAACATCTCCTGAATGAAGAGTTGCTCAGGTGTCAGTTCCTGTTCTATCACTCGGCTGTCAAATTTATCGAGCTCGGCCAATTCGGCCGCTTTGGCGATAGCGTTATCGAGATCGCCAAGCTCATCCACCAGACCCAGCTCCAGGGCTTTCTTGCCGGACCAAACGCGGCCTTGGGCAATCTTATCCACCTGCTCGAGTGTCATATTGCGCTCGTTGGCTACCAGTGAGATAAAGTCTTTGTAGCCACGTTCGATATGGCGCTGGATCACCGCCTTGACGCCATCGGAAAGTGGCCGGGTAACAGAAAGACCGGCCCAGTCAGAGGTGGCCACCCCATCGGTATTGACGCCGATGGAAGACAGGGAGTCCTCGAAGGTGGTTATCATGCCGAAAATACCGATGGATCCGGTCAGGGTAGTGGGGTTGGCATAGATATAGTCGGCGCTGGCCGAAATCCAGTACCCGCCTGATGCAGCCATGCTGCTCATGCTGACCACCACAGGCTTACCGGCTTTCTTCAATGCCAGCACTTCCTGACGAATTTGCTCGGAAGCAAAGGCGCTGCCGCCGGGGCTGTCGACCCTGAGTACTACGGCCTTGATAGTGTCGTCGAAGCGCGCCTTACGCAGCAGGGCGGAGGTACTTTCGCCGCCGATATCACCGGCCGGTTGACTGCCGTTGAGAATATTGCCCTTGGCCACTATAACGCCAATCTCTTCTGAGGGGACCAACTCGGGCAGCGGTGCCATCAACTTGGCGTAGTCATAGTAGCTGATCTGCTTGAAGCTATCGCCTTCCTTGCTTTTGCCCACCAAGTCCAACATCGCCAGGCGGAAGTCCTCGGCGCTGGCAAGTTTATCGACCCACTTGAGGTTAACTGCCATGGTGCCTGAATCGCCGTCGGCTTGCTCCAGCTCTGCCAAATAAGCGCTAGCATTAAGGCCTAGGCTGGATTTGTCTATGCCACGATTGGCTGCCACTGTGTCTGTATAGCTGCCCCAGATGTCGTTGAGCAGAACAGAGTTGGCTTCCTTGGCGGCTTCTGACATGTCGTCACGGATAAAAGGTTCAACCGCTGACTTGAAAGTACCAACACGGAAAATGTGCGCCTTGATTTTTAACTTATCCAGTGCCGACTTATAGTACTGACGGTAGCGGCTCAAGCCATCTACCGCCACCATACCCTCTGGGTTGAGGTAGACAGTATCGGCAAAACTCGCCAGGAAATACTGGTTCTGATCATAATAGTTACCTATGGCGACCACAGGCTTGCCACTATCCTTGAATTCATTGAGTGCCTGGCCTATGGCGCTCAGCTTACTCAGGCCGCCATATTGCAACTCGGACAGATCCAATACCAGGGCCTTAATTCGCTTGTCATTGGTAGCGCTGTTAATGGTATAGAGCACATCACTCAATAAGATTTCGCCGTTGACATCGGGTCCTTTGCCTTGGTTTAACATCGCCTCGAACGGGTCAATCTGGCGTTTCTGATCCACTATGCCGCCGGCCAGGTTCAATACCAACGCCGAGCCATCCTCAACTTGGATTTCATCACTGCTGACCATGGCGATGACCACGGCTATCAAAGCGATAAAGAACAGCGGGAAGAACACTAGGTTCAACACCAGCTTGCGAATGAAGTTGATCACATTCCAGATCAACATCAGGGTATTCTTGGTTGTCAGGGGTTTTGCGGACATAGCCACTCCATTTTTCCATGCATTCCGCTAATGCTAACTGAAAATAACAGCAACGGGAAAACACATTTGTAAGTGATTTTATACGCGTGCTTTTACCGGCTTAGCCGAAGGGAGATCGCAATGCATGCTTTATGTTGAGCTTGATGGCGGCTCAGGTTATGCTGATTTAAATCACTTGTTTAAAAAGGATGTTTTAATGTCGGGCTTTCCTCATTTATTAGAACCCTTGGATCTGGGGTTTACCCAGCTGAGAAACCGGGTACTCATGGGTTCCATGCATACCGGGTTGGAAGAAGAAAAGGGCGGTTTTGAGAAACTGGCACACTTCTACAAGGAGCGGGCGCTGGGTGGTGTGGGTTTGATTGTCACCGGCGGCATAGCGCCAAACTTTCGCGGCCGTTTGGCCCCCAACGCCTGTCAGCTGAGTTTTCCCTGGCAAGTGGGCAAACACCAAATCGTTACCCGCGCCGTGCATGAGGGCGGCGCCAAGATCTGTATGCAGATCCTTCATGCCGGTCGTTATGGCTATCATCCTTTTTCACTGGCACCGAGCAAGGTCAAGTCACCCATTACCCCATTTACGCCGAGCGCCATGTCTTTGCGGCAAATCCGTGGCACCATAAAGGATTATGCCACCTCTGCCGAATTGGCCAAACGGGCCGGTTATGATGGCGTGGAAGTGATGGGCTCTGAAGGCTATCTCATCAATCAGTTCATCTGTGAGCGGGTCAATCAGCGCAGCGATGAGTACGGCGGCAGTTTTGCCAACCGTATTCGCCTGCCACTGGAAATTGTTCGCGCTATCCGCGCCAAGGTCGGGCCCGAGTTCATCATTATCTTTCGTTTGTCTATGCTGGATCTGGTCGACAAGGGCTCAAGCCTTGAGGAGGTCATAGAACTCGGCAAAGCGCTGGAACAAGCCGGTGTCACTATCATCAATACCGGCATAGGATGGCATGAGGCCAGGATCCCGACCATAGCCACCAGCGTACCCAGAGGCGCCTTTGCCTGGGTCACTGAACGTTTGAAAAAAGAACTCAGTGTTCCTTTGGTGGCCACCAACAGGATCAATACACCTGAGATAGCCGAGCAGATCCTCTCCTCGGGGCAGGCGGATATGGTGTCTATGGCCAGGCCTTTCCTGGCCGATCCTGAGTTTGTCAACAAAGCCGCGGCCAATCAAAGCGAAGCCATCAATACCTGCATCGGCTGTAATCAGGCTTGTCTCGATCATACCTTCTCGCTCAAGCGTGCTACTTGCCTGGTTAATCCAAGAGCCTGCTATGAGACAGAGATTAATTTCCCCAAGACTGAGTCACCCAAACGCCTGGCTGTGATGGGCGCGGGCCCGGCGGGGATGGCGTTTGCCGTCTACGCCGCTGAGCGGGGGCACAAGGTGACTTTGTTTGAAGCCCGAGATGAAGTCGGTGGCCAGTTTAACCTGGCGCGCAAGATCCCCGGCAAGGAGGAATTCAACGAAACCATACGCTATTTCAAGAATCGCCTCGCACACTTTAAGGTGGACCTGCGTTTGAATACGCCGCTCAACGCCTCTGTGCTCAGGGATGAGGCTTTTGATGAGTTGGTGGTCGCCAGTGGTGTTGTACCAAGAGAGCTCAACTTGCCCGGATTTGATTCTCCCAAGGTGGTCAGTTATCAACAGGTGCTGCGGGGCGAGGTGGAAGTCGGCCAGCGGGTGGCACTTATCGGCGCCGGTGGCATAGGTTTTGACTTGGCGCATTTCCTCGGCGAGCAGGAGTCCAGCACGCTGGAGCCGGAGCGCTGGTATCGTCAGTGGGGCATAGACACAAGTTACGCCGAGCGCGGCGGACTGGCCAAACAAGCCCAGGCGCATGCCCCGGCCAGAGAGCTGTATTTGTTGCAACGCAAGAAGAGCAAGCTGGGTAAAGGCTTAGGTAAGACCACGGGCTGGATCCATCGCATGGTGCTTAAGCAGCACAAGGTGACAGAGCTCAGTGGGGTCAGCTATGAGCGCTTTGATGACCAGGGATTGCACATACTGATTGATGACAAGCCGCAACTGCTGCCAGTGGATACTGTGGTGATCTGCGCAGGCCAGGAATCCAACCGTGTGCTGTTGCCGGAACTGGAAGAGTGCGGCTTGCCAATGCACCTCATTGGCGGCGTTGATGTTGCTGCCGAGTTGGATGCCAAACGCGCCATTCGTCAGGGTGCAGAATTGGCGATGCGGATCTAGTCTCTAACCGGGTTTAGGGAAGGTGCGAATAAGTCCTTTTGGCCTTCTCTTTTGTAGAGAGTGGCTTATTCAGCAATTGGCGTTCAAGGTATCTAACTGAAGGCATGCCGGGCCCTTTATCGATGGCGGCGAGTGGCGGGGGATTTATATCTTTGATGTTGCCAGTTTGGCTGAGGCTGAAGCCTTGACGGCCAGTGATCCTGCGGTTCAGGCCGGTAGCCTTATTATGGAACTTAAAGCTTGGTACGGCAGTGCGGCTTTGCTGGAGGTCAACCGTATTCACGCCCGGATAGCCGAGTCACAGCCTTGAGTGACAAGCTTTCAACACTAAATGAGCGTTTCAAAGCCGCTTGAGGATATCTTTCGGTATTGAGCTCAACCCGGGCGGCGGTAAAAAACCACCCAAGCCGCGGTCGATACGCAAATGCTGCAGATCCAGCGCCCGGGTCAGGGGCACGAAGAGGGCGCCTGGATGAAGGATATATTCGCTTACCAGGTTGAAGCCGCCGCCACAGATAACCCTTTGATACTGCCAGCCAATATCTGAGGCCGGGTACAGCTGCAACCGGGTTAATCCAGGTTTGTGCTCTTTGTTGTTGCAGTTGTTGAACTCGCTCAGAGCACGCTTATCAAGGGATTTGCTATCAAGGGGTTTGTTATTAAAGCCTGCATCGGCGCTCGGGCGCGGCGGCGCAATAATATCTATCGTTTCTCCCGCCTTTGTGGCGTGTTCAAGCAGCAAAGCCTGCTCGGCAAGGCTTCCCGAGTGGATCACCAGAGTCTGTTTAGGCTTTTCAAGACCCTTTGGGGTTGCGCCTTTGGACTTGTCTTCGCCGAGTAACGGCAGCCAGAAGCGTTGGCCCGTTTGATTGGAGAGCGCCAGCTCTTGCTCCGGGGTCGGCCATTCACAAAACCAGATTTGCTGAAAACGGGGAATATGGGCAATACGCTGGCGATAGACATTCCAGTTGAGCAATCTGGCGATATAGACAAGTTTGCCAGGCAAGGGGATATCACCAAGCTCGCCCCAAATGCCCCCGGGAAAGGCATCTATCAGCATGAGCCGACACGCTTGTTGCTTGTTGAGCGATGCCAGTAACTGCTTGAGCCAAGCGCTGAGTTCGGCTCGGCTTTGAAGCCCGGGCGGCAGACTTATGTGTTGAATGCCCTTTGGTAGCAGCGTGTCGACCGCTAACGGCAGTGGACTTGTGATCACCAACGCTTGCTGCGCCTTGATAAAGCCGAGCACTTTCAGTGCCCGGCTCAAGTGCCCGAGTCCGCCGCCGGGGGCGTAATAGATAAGCATCAGTGACTCGCCGTTTGAGCGACCAGAGACTTGATGACAGAAAAATAACGCTCGGCTTCAGCCTCGGCGCTGCACTGACTCAGTACTGTTTGGTACAAAGCCTGGCTCTTGGCGGCGCGAATCGAAGCGGTATCGGTTTGCCAACGCACCAACGCATCCAAAAGCGATTCCGCCGAAGTTGGATGAAACAGATAACCTGAGTCCGTTTGGCCGCGGAGATTATTTGCTGCGTCACTGTCAGTCAAACGGCCATCAAAGACATGCTTTTCGCGCTCATGCAGGCTGTCGAAGATAAGATCGGCCATACCGCCGCAGCAGGCGCCGAGCACAGGGATGTTGAGCGCCGCCGCCTCCAGCAGCACATTGGGTGTTCCCTCATAGAAAGAGGGAATGGCGATAAGGTCGCATACCAGATAACGGCTTATCAGCTGATACCTGTCAAGAAACGGCTCCAGGGTGTAACTGCCCTCGGGCAGGGTTTGCAATAGCTCGGCGGCGCTTTCATCCAGCTCGCCAATCAACAACAGATGGCAGTTGTGTACCAAGGGGCTGCGTTTGAAGGTCTCGATAAAAAAGGCCAAACCTTTTTTCTCTTTCAAATGGCCGAACAGGCCAATCACAGGCTGACTGGGATTTTCCAGGTTATTGGAACGCCAGGCTTTGGCTTGCTCTTTATCCAGCGGCAGTGGTCGCCAACGTTCGCTATCCAGGCCATTACTCATGTTGTGCACTCTGACTTGCGGCCACAGGGCTTTGACCCGTTTTGCCTTGTCGGCGCTGACGGTCAATACCAGCGCGCTGGCTTGCAGCGTATCCTGCAGCACTTGATAGCGACGATGATCGAGAATACTCAAGTCGAAGTCATTGCCGCGCAGCAATGTGATGAGCGGTAGCCCAAGCCAGGCGGCAAAGACCCGCCCGGCATGCATGGAGAAGGGATAGCCATAGGCAACGACAGCATCATATTCACCTTCCAGCTTGTGCCACAGAAGATTGAGCGAGTGCGCCGGGTTTGTACCCATGGGAAAGCTGTGATCGCAACCCTGCTCAGCAAAATAGCCGGTCTCCTTTTCCAGGCCGCCGGAGCGTAAATGATAAAGGGTGATATGTACCCCGAGCCGCCGCAAATGGCGCACCAGTCTATCGCAGGACAATGCCATGCCGCCTTTGGCCGGCGGGTAGTGTTGAGTCAGCCACAGTAGCCTGGGGTTAGCTGTCATAGATATCCCGGTACTCGTAATCCGGCAACTGCTGATCATCTTCGTCGACAGGGAGCTCAAAAGCGGCAAAGTCCTCGGCATCAAACTCTTTATTGTAACTGCCGTGTTTGGTGTGCAGTTGGTACCAGGCACTGCCGAGATACAGTTGCTTGAGGGCGAAACCGGCAAGCGGATCCTCAGGTTTAACGCCTTGTAGGCTCAATTGCTCATACTTGGTGCCTGAGTGTGGATCTTCATAGACTTCCTTGCCGACCTTCAAGGGTTTGGCGGCGCACTGGAAACACAGACAGGTTTTGGGATCCAGATGATGCTCGCAGACACTGGCTTGGCACTCACTGCAACTGCCAACGGCAGGTTGGCCGCAAGGGCTGAGGGTGAAAAAACCGACTTTTAACTGACACTGACTCATATTATCCCCTGGCTCGAATACTGGTCTGTTGATAGGACTTGGCGATGGTTCTGAGAATATTCTCGGCATCCATCAAACGTGACTCACCGATAAATTTAAAGGTGGAGTTGGATTTCACCTTGGTGATGCCGTTTTGAGTCTGTGCCTTGCTCGTTGGTGCCAGTTTACCCTGGCGTAGATGATAATATTCAGCATTCAGCGTCAGGCAGCTGCGAATGCTGCGCCGTCCCTTGTACTTGATCTTGGTTTTGACTTTGCCTCGGGCGTTGCGACGGGTGCGTTTACGACGACAGATAACATCATCCACCCGCAGTTGCAGCTCATTGCCGTCCTTGAGTTTGGCCCTGAATTGCAACAGTGGCACTTCAAAGTAGGCCAGTTGGGTATTTTTCTCAGGCTTTTCGGTTCGGGCCGGCTTACGCTTGTGTATGGAGTCGAGATCCAGTTTCAGTTGCACGCTGTTGGTCTCCATCGCCAGTACCTGCATCAATTTGATAAGGCCGGTGCGCACATTGTCGTTGACGTCCATATTGTTGCAGCTGTGAAGCAATAATATCGAGGCCAGAGTCAAACCCACCAAGGCATACACCACCAGGTGAGGTACGGGCAGGAATATGCTGACAATAGTGAAACCTATTAACCAATTGCGGCTGCGGCGAAACTGGCGTCTCAATGGGCTGCCCATACGATCCAATCGGGTCAGGCGCTTGAGAAACAGTAACCAGTGCTGGGTCGAATGGGTTGCATCCAACTTCCTGGTGCGGATAAATTCTTGCTCCACCGGGGTTAACTGCTTGAACACTTTGCGCATTCGCCAGTAGTGAAGCGGGGCGTTAAAAGGGTTTATGGCTGTTTCCATATCGTTTCCTTGACATTAAACAGGTGCTATTAAGCGGTAGCTTGCATGGGGCCTTGGCTCAGCTGTTGATACAAGTCGCTGAGTTGAGTGCAGATCTGTTGCCATTGGAACTGCTCTGTCACCCTTTGTTGGCCCTTGAGGCCCAAATCTTTGGCCTTGGCCGGTTGACTGAGCAGCTCAATACAGGCTCTGGCGAGCTCGGAGGGCCTGGAGGGGGGAACCAAGAGCCCATGGACTTCATGGGTTACCAGCTCACGAATGACAGGTAGATCCGAGGCGATAACTGCGGTGCCACAAGCCATGGATTCGAGTACTTTCAAAGGGCAGCATCCCTGAAGCATGTTGCGCCTGCAGGGCGTGAGCGGCGCCAAAGACGCGCTCGCGGCCTGGATTTTTTGCCTGAGACTGGCTTGGTCCAGCCCAAAATGCAGCGAAACACAATCTTCCAGTTCCATGGACTTGAGCCAGGCCTTTACCTGCCGGGCCTGGCGATTTTCGAGTGACAGGCAGAGATCCAATTCGACCTCCAACTGCTGACGCACCAAGGCAAAGGCTTTGAGCAGATCCCTAAGCCCCTGCCAGCGCTGGGCAGCACCAAAATAGATGAGCCTGGGTAGCCTCGCATCCTCTGCTTGCCTCAATGGCTCGGCAGGCGGCAACTCGGCGCCGTTTGGCAGATAGACTACTGGAGTGGTAGTGCGTTTTTCAAGGCCGGCAGCCGTGATTCTTGATGGGGTCACAATCAGATCGGCACCATCCAGGCAACGCTGCTCCCAGGCGCTGATTTTGGCCAGGGTTTTTCGCGGCAGCGACAGGTGAATAGGCAGCTCTATGCTGGGCAGGGCATTGACCTCATAAACTAGCTTGAGCGCTGGATTGTCCTTGCGATGATCCAGCAAAGGCACCCCCGCCCAGGGATCACGAAACTGCGCCAATGTCAGGGTATCGCGATTTTGCCTGAGCAGCGCCCCAAGCTGATTGGCATAGTCCAGCGCCTTGGCAAGTACGTTATTGCCCGAACTTGGGTTTAGCTGGTGCCTGACGATACTGACCTCACTGCTTACCTCGCTGGGATTGCTGCCGAGTGACAGGGTTTCCTGCTGCCAGGAAGGCATCTGGGGATCACCTTGCAGATAGAGCATACCGGGGGACTGGAAGGCAAACAGGGTTGACGCCATATAACGTATATGGGTCGAAGCGCCTTTGGGCAGAGGGTAGCGGTCAAAAGCGCAATAAAGACTTTTGAATGAATAACTTGAGTCTGATTTCATAAGTCCGGCAGAGTACCGGAGTCAGGCAGGATTTACAACGAAAAAACGCTTGTTTGACTGTAGGAGATCTGCCATTGACGGCGTTTTTTGCGCTTGTTTCAGGCCAAATGTTTAACCCGCAGCAGCGGCATGTCGGCACCTTCGCTGGAGAGGTCCAAGTCCAGATCTTCCGTAGGCACACAGCAGCAGGGCAGGCATTCATCCGCCTTTAACTCGGCCAATGGCGTGGTCAGATAAGTGACCGAGCCACTGCGCACCCGGGTCTTGCAGGCGCCGCAAAACCCGCTGCGGCACTCGGAAAAAATGCTCACCTTACGGGCTTCAAGCGCTGCCAGGAGAGTCCTGTGCTCTGTGGTATACAGCAGCAAGGGCTCTCCGCGCAGCAGCACGATAGGGGCTTTGTTAAAGGTCAAAGTCGGAGAACTCATCGTCATCGACAGCCGAATCTATCTGGCCGACCAAATAGGATGATACTTCCACTTCCTGAGGCGCCACCTGTACGGCATCGCTTTCCAGCCAGTTTTTCATCCAGGGCAGGGGATCGCTCTGCTCACTGTATGGTGCGCCCAGGTTAACCGCTTTCATTCTCTGATTGGTAATGAACTCCACATATTGGCAGAGAATGGTTTCGTTCAGGCCTATCATGGAGCCATCCTTGAACAGGTACTTGGCCCAGGCCTTTTCCTGCTCGGCGGCGCGCAGGAACAGATCGTAAGCTTCCTGCTGGCACTCTTTGGCGATTTCACCCATCTCAGGATCATCTTTGCCACCCTGCATCAGGTTGATAATGTGCTGGGTTGAGTTCAGGTGCAAAGCTTCATCGCGGGCGATCAGGCGAATGATCTTGGCGTTGCCTTCCATCAGTTTGCGCTCGGCAAAGGCAAAGGAGCAGGCGAAGCTGACGTAAAAACGTATCGCTTCGAGCGCATTGACCGACATCATGCACAGATAGAGGGCTTTTTTGATGGTGCGGGTAGTGACTTCAAGGGTGCGACCGTTAACGTCGAACTTGCCTTCACCATGCAGGTGATACAACTGAGTCAGCTCGATAAGGCGGTCATAATACTCGGCAATATCGCCGGCGCGCTTGAGGATCTCCTCATTGACCACTATGTCATCGAACACCACGGATGGGTCGTTGACAATATTGCGAATGATATGAGTGTAGGAACGACTGTGAATGGTCTCGGAGAAGGACCAGGTTTCAATCCAGGTTTCCAGCTCGGGCAGGGACACCAGCGGCAGGAAAGCCACATTGGGGCTGCGGCCCTGAATCGAGTCCAACAGGGTTTGGTACTTGAGGTTGGAGAGGAAGATATGCTTTTCATGATCCGGCAGGGCGCCAAAATCGATTTTGTCGCGGCTGACATCCACTTCTTCCGGGCGCCAGAAGAAAGACAACTGCTTTTCGATCAGTTTCTCGAATACTTCGTACTTCTGTTGATCGTAACGGGCCACGTTAACCGCTTGACCGAGAAACATAGGTTCGCGGGTGGCATCGTTGGGGGTTTGACAAAAAATTGAATAAGCCATGATCTACTCTTTCCAAACAACGGGGCCACCTGGGCCCCGAACTTGTTACTTAATCCTGCTTAAATCTTGCAGGCGCCGCCGGCACAACCGTCGTCTTCCTTCTCGATGCTGGTAATGTCATCGAATTTGTCGGAAGCACCGTCCCGGGTGTTGTGGTAATAAAGGGTTTTGACCCCGAGTTTGTAGGCGGTCAACAGATCCTTGAGCAGCAGCTTCATTGGAACTTTGTTACTTTCAAACTTGGATGGGTCATAGTTGGTATTGGCCGAAATCGCCTGATCGACAAACTTCTGCATAATACCCACCAACTGCAGGTAACCGTCGTTGCTGGGCATCTGCCACAGCAACTCGTACTTGTCCTTGAGCTCATCAAAATCGGGCACCACTTGCTTGAGCTGGCCATCTTTACTGGCCTTGACGCTGATAAGGCCGCGTGGAGGCTCAATACCATTGGTGGCGTTGGAGATCTGCGAAGAGGTCTCGGATGGCATCAGTGCCGACAGAGTCGAGTTACGCAGGCCATGCTGCTTGATATCGTGACGCAGGGCATCCCAATCCAGGTGCAGCGGCTCATCACAAATCTTGTCCAGATCCCGCTTGTAGGTATCTACCGGCATGATCCCCTGAGAATAAGTGGTCTCATGGAACAGCGGGCAGGCACCCAGCTCTTTGGCCAGATTCATCGAGGCTTTGAGCAGGTAGTACTGTATGGCTTCAAATGTTCTGTGGGTCAGGCCGTTGGCGCTGCCATCAGAGTATTTCACGCCGTTCTTGGCCAGATAGTTGGCGAAGTTGATGACCCCGATACCCAGAGTGCGGCGGTTCATCGATGCCGTCTTGGCAGCGGGAATAGGGTAGTCCTGGTAATCCAGCAGGTTATCCAGGGCGCGCACGGCCAAATCGGCAAGGCCTTCCAGTTCGCCCAAGTCTTTTATCGCACCCAGGTTCAGCGCTGACAGAGTACAAAGGGCGATTTCGCCATTGGGATCGTCAATGTTGTTCAGTGGCTTGGTTGGCAGGGCAATCTCAAGGCACAGGTTGGATTGACGCACAGGGGCCACTTCGGCGTTGAAGGGGCTGTGGGTGTTACAGTGATCCACGTTCTGCACATAGATGCGACCTGTGGAGGCGCGCTCCTGCATCATCAGCGAGAAGAGCTCGACCGCTTTAAGGGTCTTCTTGCGAATGCTCGGATCTTGCTCATATTTCACATACAGGCGTTCGAATTCGTCCTGATCGGCAAAGAAGGCATCATACAAGCCGGGAACGTCCGATGGGCTGAACAGAGTGATATTTTGGCCCTTGATCATCCGGTGATACATCAGCTTGTTGATCTGAACGCCATAGTCCAGGTGACGGATACGGTTGTCTTCAACACCACGGTTGTTTTTCAGTACTAGCAGCGATTCAACTTCCAGGTGCCAGATAGGGTAGAACAGGGTTGCAGCACCGCCGCGAACGCCGCCCTGGGAGCAGGATTTCACCGCAGTCTGGAAATATTTGTAAAAAGGCAAACAACCTGTGTGGAAGGCTTCGCCGCCACGAATAGGGCTGCCCAGGGCGCGAATACGGCCGGCGTTCACACCGATACCGGCTCTCTGGCTGACATATTTGACGATGGATGAGGCCGTGGCATTGATAGAATCCAGGCTGTCATCACACTCGATCAACACGCAAGAGCTGAACTGACGTGTCGGCGTACGCACACCGGACATGATAGGGGTCGGCAAAGAGATCTTGAAGGTAGAAACCGCATCATAAAAGTCTTTGACATACTGCAGCCGGGTTTCTTTCGGATAACGGGCAAACAGACAGGCGGCGACCAGAATGTAGAGGAACTGGGCACTTTCGTAGACTTCATGAGTCACACGGTTTTGTACCAGATACTTGCCTTCCAGCTGTTTGACGGCAGCATAGGAGAAGTTCATGTCGCGCCAGTGGTCGATATAGCTGTCGAGTACATCCAACTCTTCACGGCTGTAGTCTTCCAACAGGTGCTTGTCGTACTTGCCCATGGCAACCAACTTGCTGACATGATCAACCAGTTTTGGCGGCTCAAACTGACCAAAGGCTTTCTTACGCAAATGAAAAACAGCAAGGCGGGCGGCCAGGAACTGATAGTCCGGAGAGTCGGGAGAGATCAGATCGGCTGCGGCCTTGATAATGGTTTCATGGATGGCTTCAGTGGGAATACCATCGTAAAACTGCAGGTGAGAACGTAACTCCACCTCGGAGACCGAGACGTTGTTTAATCCTTTGGCTGCCCAGGTGATAACGCGATGGATCTTATCGAGATCTATGGTCTCGCGTGCGCCACTGCGTTTGGTAACTGTCATAGTGCTATTCATTGAAGATAGGCCTTGGTTGTAATATCTGTGACAATGACGCGTCGGCGTCATTAAACCTTCCCTTGTAAAACAATCAACCGAACAGTTAACGACGGCGGCCCGAGTGGGCTCTGTTAACCGGGAGTTTTCAGTGCAAGACTAGTATGTTTGATTGCGACTGATACACAAGATATGGTGTTTTTCTATATCTTGGATAACAAGATAGTGAGGTATGGCACTTTTTGCAAGCCTGAGTTTTGGGTATATCTTGTGGATATCTTGAGGATATTGAATGGCCGATTCCGCAAAGCTGCATCATTGCTGGCGCACAGTCATCATGGTTGAAAATTAAGCGATCTCACTCAAGGTGATCGACTGCTAAAATAAGCAGCGATCCGCGATCTTGCGCAGATCCGCTCGGTTAAAGTAGCATCCGGACTGCGACTTTCATTAAGGCCTTGTCCCCTCGGGAAAACAGTGCCGATTTAGCGTTTTTCTTACCTTGTTACCACAATGGCAGAGACATTACTGCCTGTGGATGGTTCAACTGCCAATCTGCGCCCCAGTCTGCCGGTTTATCCTCTGCCGCCAGATATCCCCACATGGCGATGGCAGAGGGCATATTAACCGCCTGCGCCGCGGCTATGTCGCGCTCTGCATCGCCAAGATAGAGAATACGTTCGGTCGCGCAGTTAAGCTGCTGGGCCCCCAGTAACATAGGAGCCGGGTGGGGCTTGCGATAGAGGGTAGTATCGGCACTGATCACAGCATCAAAGCGTTTAAGCAGCCCGATGCGCTCTAACAAGGGACGGGTAAAACGCGCTGGTTTATTGGTGACAATCCCCAGCGGCATAGCTCTTGAACGGGCACTGTCCAGCAAGGCTTCTATGCCTTCAAACAAACAGGCTTTTTGGCCGTTGACCGCATCATATTCCCTGAGCATCGCTTGCCGGAGATGCTCCTGCTCTTCGGCTGAGGCTTGGGGCACGGCGGCTTGCACCATGGCAAGCGAGCCGTGAGAGGCCAGAGTGCGCAAAAGTTTGCGCTTATCTTCTATCGATACCCCATGGGATGCCAGCGCCAAGGCCAGCGCTTCGGTCAGGTCCTCGGCGGTATCCACCAAAGTTCCATCCAAGTCGAACAGAATCCCTTGAAACGGCAGCTTAGGCGTCATGGCATCAGTCCTGGCGCTGACAGGCAATCATGTAGTTGACGTCAACGCTCTTGGTGTAACTGAATACGCCACTCAAGGGGTTGTATTTTATGCCCAGCGCGTCACGACACAATAGTTCAGTGTTTTCCGCCATGGCGATTAACTCGGATGGGCGGATAAACTTACTGTGGTCATGGGTTCCGGGCGGCAGCATTTTCAGCACATACTCGGCACCGAGTATGGTTTGCACCCAGGACATGATGTTGCGGTTAATGGTGGAGAAGAACACCCAACCACCGGGCTTGACCATATCGCAACAAGCCTGGATCACAGATTGCGGATCCGGTACATGCTCGAGCATTTCCATACAGGTAATTGTGTCGTAATGCCCCTGATGATTCTGGGCATGCACTTCGGCAGTTTCTTGCAGGTAGTCTATGCTAACGCCGGCTTCCAGCGCATGCAGCCTGGCGACTTCCAACGGCTCAAAACCCATATCCAGCCCGGTGACCTTGGCGCCAATGCGGGCCATGCTCTCGGAAAGAATGCCGCCGCCACAGCCGACATCCAGCACCAGTTTGTCAAAGATACCGCCGGATTGGGCATCTATATAATTAAGGCGCAGTGGGTTGAGTTCATGCAGCGGCTTGAATTCACCGGCAGGATCCCACCAACTGGCGGCCATACTTTCAAACTTGGCAATTTCCTGAGGGTCGACATTGGGTTGAGAAGACATATTCGGACCTGAAACAGCAATATTAAGGATGCGCCTATTATAACCATATAAGCCATAGGGAAGGGCAGTATAAATTGGCGCCTCAATGTGATCGGCGGCACTAAAGGCCAAAAGCTGGACAAAATATCAGCAAGATTCGGTTTTTGATGATAAAAACAACAACGGAACTCATGTCTATGACAGTGATATCAGCCCCTGCTCGCGACTTGTATCATGCCCTTGGCGTTTTTGGCTGCAAAGGCGGCTTTAAGGACTTCCGACATTAAATAACTGTGTTAGAATGCCAAATCACGTTTGTTGGGCTCGACAATGACACGGATTACAAGTTGTCAGCTAATTTAAGGGGATCGAGCAGTTTATGACTGATCTGGCTTTATCAATTTCGCCAATAAATATTGAAGACGAACTAAAGAACTCCTATCTGGATTACGCCATGAGCGTTATCGTCGGGCGGGCATTGCCAGACGTACGCGATGGCCTCAAGCCGGTGCATCGCCGCGTACTCTTTGCGATGAACGAGCTGAAAAACGATTGGAACAAACCCTATAAGAAGTCGGCACGTGTTGTCGGTGACGTGATAGGTAAGTATCACCCTCATGGTGATAGCGCCGTATACGACACCATAGTGCGGATGGCACAGCCTTTCTCGCTGCGTTACACCCTGGTAGATGGTCAAGGTAACTTCGGCTCCATCGACGGCGATGCCGCGGCGGCCATGCGTTATACCGAAATTCGTATGGAAAAGCTGGCGCATCAACTGCTGGCTGACCTTGAGAAAGAAACCGTCGATTATGTCCCCAACTACGACGGCACCGAAATGATCCCGGCCGTATTGCCGACCCGGATCCCCAACCTGCTGGTCAACGGTTCCTCCGGTATTGCGGTGGGCATGGCCACCAATATTCCGCCGCATAACCTGAACGAAGTGGTTAAAGGCTGTTTGGCGCTTATTGAAGAACCTGAGCTGTCTATCGAACAGTTGATGGAGTATATCCCGGGCCCGGACTTCCCGACTGCCGCCATTATCAATGGCAAGAAAGGCATAGAGGAAGCGTACCGTACCGGCCGCGGTAAGGCGATTATGCGCGCCCGTGCTGAGGTGGAAACCGAAGACAATGGCCGCGAGCGGATCATTGTTACCGAGATCCCGTACCAGGTGAACAAGGCTCGTTTGATTGAAAAAATTGCCGAGCTGGTAAAAGACAAAAAAATTGAAGGCATCAGCGGCCTGCGCGATGAGTCTGATAAAGACGGTATGCGCATTGTGGTTGAGGTCAAGCGCGGCGAAGTCGCCGAGGTGGTACTCAACAACCTCTATGCCCAGACCCAGATGCAAACCTCTTTTGGTATCAACATGGTGGCTTTGACCAATGGCCAGCCCAAGTTGTTTAACCTCAAGGAGATGCTGGAAGCCTTTATTCTGCACCGCCGCGAAGTGGTCACCCGCAGAACCGTGTTTGAACTGCGTAAAGCCCGCGAACGCGCGCATATTCTGGAAGCCCTGGCTATCGCCCTGGCCAACATCGACCCTGTGATTGCGCTGATCAAGGCCTCTCCAACACCGGCCGAAGCCAAGGTTAAACTGGTGGAAACCGGTTGGCAGCTCGGCAACGTGCAGGGCATGTTGGAAAAAGCCGGTGATGATGCCGCCCGTCCCGAGTGGCTGGAGCCGGAGTTTGGTATTCGCGATGGTCTCTACTATCTGACTGAGCAGCAAGCCCAGGCTATCCTAGAGCTGCGTCTGCACCGTCTGACCGGTCTTGAGCACGAGAAGATCCTCCAGGAATATGAAGAACTGCTGGAGCTGATTGCTGGATTGCTGCATATCCTCAGAAGCCCAGAGCGTCTGATGGAAGTGATCAAAGAAGAGTTGGAAGAAGTACTTGAGCAATATGGTGACGAGCGTCGCACCGAGATCAATGCTTCAGCCGTGGATATCAGCCTCGAAGACCTTATTTGCGAAGAAGATGTGGTAGTAACCCTGTCGCATTTGGGTTATGCCAAGTATCAGCCTCTGAGCGATTACCAAGCGCAGCGCCGCGGCGGTAAGGGTAAGGCGGCTACCAAGGTTAAAGACGAAGATTTCGTTGAGAAACTGTTGGTTGCCAATACCCACGACACCATTTTGTGCTTCTCCGACTTCGGCAAGCTCTACTGGCTCAAGGTTTATCAGTTGCCGCTGGCCAGCCGTCAGTCGCGCGGTAAACCTATTGTGAACCTGCTGCCATTGTCTGAGGGCGAGCACATTACGGCGATTCTGCCGGTTCGTGAATACGAAGCCGACAAGTATATCATCATGGCGACTTCCCACGGCACAGTGAAGAAGACATCGCTTATTGAGTACAGTCGTCCAAGAGCCAACGGCATTATCGCCGTTAACCTGAAAGACGGTGACCAGTTGATCGGCGTTGACCTGACCGATGGCAGCAACGAAATCATGCTGTTCTCCAACGAAGGTAAGGTGGTACGCTTCAGCGAAGATCAGGTGCGCGCCATGGGCCGTACCGCCACCGGTGTTCGCGGTATCAAACTCGAAGATGGTCAGGAAGTGGTTTCACTGATAGTGCCAAAAGAAGATGGTGCCATTCTGACAGTGACAGAAAATGGTTTTGGTAAGCGTACCGAGCTGAGTGAGTACCCAACCAAGAGCCGTGCTACCAAGGGTGTGGTTTCCATCAAGGTCAGCGAGCGTAACGGCGCCGTAGTCGGCGCGGTTCAGGTTGGCGACAATGATGAAATAATGCTGATCAGCGACAAGGGCACACTGGTGAGAACCCCGGCGGCCGGCGTTTCTATCATAGGCCGTAATACCCAGGGCGTGACCATTATCCGCACTGCCGGTGACGAGGCCGTGGTGGGTTTACAGCGTATCGATGAAATCCAGTCTGATGAAGACGAAGTGGAATTCGATGAAAACGGCGAACCCATAGCGGCCGAACCTGCCGCCGAGGATACTGAAGGCCAAGCGCCCGAAGCACCTGAAGCCGAGCAGGAATAACAGCATCAAGCATATATGAGCGTCCAGTTGGACGCTCTTTTTTTCAAGGAGAACAATGAAGTGAGCACGATTTATAATTTCTGTGCCGGACCAGCCATGTTGCCGGCCGCGGTAATGCAAAAAGCCCAGCAGGAATTACTGGACTGGCAGGGGCACGGTGTCTCCGTCATGGAGATCAGTCACCGCAGTCAGGCCTTTATCGATCTCACCAAGGCTGCCGAGTCCAGATTACGCTCGCTGATGAATATTCCCGAAGATTACCATGTACTGTTTATGCATGGCGGTGGTCGCGGTCAGTTCTCTGCTGTCGTGAATAATTTTTTGGGCAATAACGGCAGAGCCCTGTATTTGGAGAGCGGTCAGTGGTCAAGATCAGCCACGGCAGAGGCCAGGAAGCTGGCCGGAGATGACAGGATTGATAGCCAAAGCATAGTTGAAAAGATCAATGGACTCAACAAAGTAACCTTGCCTAAGCTGGAAGGTGATAGTGGCAAGTATCGTTATGTGCACTATTGCCCTAACGAGACGGTAGATGGTATCGAAATTTTTGAAGAGTTGGAGTCTCCTTGGCCAATTGTGGCGGATATGTCATCCACTATCATGTCCCGTGAAATCGATGTCAGTCGTTACGGGCTCATTTATGCCGGGGCGCAAAAAAATATCGGCCCTTCCGGTTTGGCCATAGTGATAGTGCGTAAAGAGATGCTGGCTTTGCCGGCCATGCCGCAATCGTCCATCATGGATTATCGCTTGGCGGCCGAAAACGATTCCATGTTTAACACTCCCCCTACTTTTGCCTGGTATTTGGCGGCCGAAGTGTTTGAGTGGCTGCACCGGGTGGGCGGTATCGAGGCGATGGCAGAGCTCAACAAAGCCAAGGCCGAACTGCTTTATGCCTGTATCGATGAACTGGACTTTTACCGCAATGGTGTGGCGACGCCAAACCGCTCGCGGATGAATGTGACTTTCCAATTGGCCGATGAGTCGCTCAATGGTGAGTTCCTGAAAGAGGCGGAGGCCGCAGGTTTGGTGGCTCTTAAGGGGCACAGAATTGTCGGCGGGATGCGTGCCAGTATCTATAACGCCATGCCTTTGGCCGGCGTTGAGGCCCTGGTTGCTTTTATGAAGGCGTTTGCGGCGAAGCACAGCAGCTGAACCCTGGCGAAAATCGTTTTATTACAACTATCCCATAAAAAAGCGAATGCCTCGGCATTCGCTTTTTTCATCTCACTCTCCAATTTTAATCTTGCAACACCTTGGCGATAGACTTGGCAAGGTAATCGACATTGCTATCGCTTATCCCGGCGATACTTATCCGGCTTGAATCCACCATATAGATACCGAACTCCTGCTTAAGTTGTTCAACCTGCTCTGGCGACACCCCAAGGAAGGAGAACATCCCTTTTTGGCGGGCGATAAAGCTGAAGTCCTGCTCGACGCCTACCGCCTTTAAACGCTCAACCAGAATGGCACGGTTACCGTTTATCCTGTCACGCATCACCTTGAGTTCATCCAGCCACTGCTGCTTGAGCTGATTGTCGCCGAGAATGGTTTCCACCAACGCGGCACCATGGGCAGGCGGCATGGAGTAGAGGCAACGCACCACGTAAAGCAGTACCGACAAGGCGACATCGGCGGCAGCACTGTTGTTGGCTATGATGCTGCAAGCGCCGATACGTTCGCGATAAAGGCCAAAATTCTTTGAACAAGAGGAGCAGAGCAACATGTCTTCCACGGCCGCTGCCATCTTGCGAACGCCGTAAGCATCTTCTTCGACACCGTCACCAAAGCCCTGGTAAGCCATATCGATAAGCGGGGTAAAACCGCGTTTGACGGCGACTTGTACCACTTGGTCCCACTGCTCGGTGCTGAGGTCCTGGCCCGATGGGTTGTGACAACAGGCATGCAGCAGCACCACATCGTTTTCCCCAAGAGTGTTGAGTTTGGCGAGCATTTCATCAAACTTCAGCGCCTTGGTGGCGTAGTCATAGTAAGGGTAACGCTCAACCTTGAGACCGGCCGCCTCAAAAAGTCCGGTGTGATTGGCCCAGGTAGGATCGCTGACCCAAATGGTTGCGCCTGGGCGACAACGTTTAATAAAGTCGGCTGCGACCCGCAGCGCGCCTGTACCGCCGGGAGTGGATACACTGCGAATGCGTCCTGCGCTCAGGGTAGGGTGCTGCTCACCGAATGCCAGCTCGGCAATGAGACGATTGAAATCACTGCTACCGGCAGGGCCGATATACACCTTAGTGGTTTCTGTGGCGGTGCGGCGCTGCTCGGCGGTCTTAACGCAGTCGAGGATGGGGGTATTTCCCAAGATGTCTTTATAGACACCAACGCCCAAATCAATTTTTTCATGGCGAGGGTCGTCGCGATATTGGCTGAGCAGCCCAAGAATGGGATCGGCTGGCATCGCCTTGAGTGTGCTGAACATAGGGTTCCCTGGATTGAATACTTGTTGAAGAAGATTAGCATAACGATATTTAGGTTATTTGTTAACGGCTGGTGAGGTTGCAGTAAGCGATAGTCTGAGTGGTGCAACTGGCAAGCTGGGCTTCCAGGGTGTAAAGCTCTGTTGCAAGAAAGCAGAGTCGTTTCTCTGTATCACTTGTTGGAACGTCTATCGGAGAGTTAAAGAGCTTATTTAGCGCTAGTTGAATAATTTTCCGCTGAAATCGGCTTTTTTCAGCAAAAAACGGTTGAATCCCTGTGGCGCTCAGGTAACTTTAATGCCACGAACACTTAATTCAGGCCTATCAGCACTCGCTGTATCTAATCTTTTGTCTTGATTTACCGGTTTTATCCCATAATCGGTGACAAGGTCTTTTAACCCGCTTTGGCGGTATGTGGCGTAACGCTGCAATGCCGTCAAACACAGATGCAAGAATCCAAAAAAGATGAAGCAATTGCGACTGGATCCCATAAGTAGAATGCATGGGGAGGTCAACATCCCCGGCTCCAAGAGTATCTCCAACCGGGCGCTGCTATTGGCAACCCTGGCCAAGGGCAGCACAGAACTGACCAATCTGCTCGACTCAGATGATATTCGTCACATGTTGGCAGCGCTGAAACAGCTCGGCGTTCAATTTGAGCTCTCCGAAGACAAAAGCCACTGTAGTGTGCAGGGCCTTGGCGGCGCAATCAACAGCGACAAGCTGCAAGAGCTTTTTCTCGGTAATGCCGGCACCGCTATGCGGCCATTGTGCGCCGCGCTGACTCTGGGGAACGGTGAGTTTGTTCTCACGGGTGAACCCAGAATGGAGGAGCGGCCAATAGGAGATTTGGTCGACAGTCTCAAGGCCTTGGGCGCAGATATTCAATATCTGAAACATCCCGGCTTCCCGCCATTAAAAATCAAGGCAACGGGCCTCAGTGGCGGGGATGTGGAAATTGCCGGTAATCTCTCCAGCCAGTTTCTTACCGCGTTACTGATGGTTGCGCCGCTGGCCGGTACCGCTGTCAATATCAAGGTCAAGGGTGAACTGGTTTCCAAGCCCTATATTGATATTACTTTGGCCTTGATGGCGCAATTTGGTGTTAAGGTCATCAACCACGACTATCAGCGTTTTGAGATCCCATCCGGTCAAAGTTATCTGTCACCGGGCAAGGTATTGGTGGAAGGCGATGCCTCATCGGCGTCTTATTTCCTGGCTGCAGGCGCTATCGCCGGCGGTGAAGTGAAAGTTACCGGAGTTGGCCGTCTCAGCATTCAGGGTGATGTCAAGTTTGCCGATGCGCTGGCGAGCATGGGCGCCGAGATTGAATGGGGAGATGACTATATTATTGCCAGGGGCAGCCAGCTCATGGGCATAGATATGGACATGAACCATATTCCCGATGCGGCAATGACCATAGCCACAGCTGCGGTTTTTGCCAAAGGGCCGACTCGCCTTAGCAATATCTACAACTGGCGTATCAAGGAGACAGATCGTCTCAGCGCCATGGCCACAGAACTGCGTAAAATTGGTGCCGAGGTGGAAGAGGGTGAGGATTATATTTTGGTAAATCCACCGCTTGCGCCCACGCATGCCGCCATCGATACCTATAACGACCACCGCATGGCCATGTGTTTTTCGCTGCTGGCGTTTGCTGATTGCGGCGTCACCATTAATGACCCGGATTGCACCTCAAAAACCTTCCCGGATTACTTCCAACGCTTTACGGCCTTGGCCGGTTAAGCGGCTGAATTTCGGGCTGTTGACAACAGCAGTCCGAAATTGACCTTGAATTCAGCATACGGAAAGCATGCAGTTGATATATAATATTGGCCGCTCATTTTCGGTGAACTCATACTGTGTCCTCATGGAAGATGATAATTACTGCGGAGGAATTTATGTCTGAACGGGCGCCTGTTGTCACAATTGACGGCCCAAGCGGTGCGGGAAAAGGCACTATAAGTCAGTTGCTTGCCAACAAACTTGGATGGAAACTGCTCGATAGTGGTGCCATATATCGAGTGCTGGCACTTGCCGCTATTCACCACGATGTGGAACTGGATAACGAAGAAGCCATCACCCTGTTGGCCGCGCACCTAGATGTACAGTTTCTGGCGGGAGCCGGAAATGAAGCCATAAAAGTGGTGCTGGAAGGCGAAGATGTCAGCCATGCCATTCGCACTCAAGAATGTTCTGACGCAGCCTCAAGAGTGGCGGCGTTTCCCCGGGTGAGAGAAGCCTTACTCAGAAGGCAGCGCGCTTTCAGAGTTGCCCCCGGGCTTATAGCTGATGGCCGGGATATGGGAACCGTTGTTTTCCCGCATGCACCGGTCAAATTATTTTTGACAGCCTCGGCTGAGGAAAGGGCCCAGCGGCGCTATAATCAGTTGCAGGACAAGGGCTTCGATGTTAATATCGAGCGTCTTTTAACCGAGATCCAGGAAAGAGATCACCGGGATATGAATCGCGCAGTAGCGCCTTTGGTGCCCGCAGAAGATGCCTTGGTGATAGATACTACCGGACTCGGAATTGAGACTGTGCTGGAGCTGGCGCTCAGGCACATAGTTGACAAATTATCTGACGTCAGTCTCTGAGACTGGCGGGATAGGCATTCGCCACAGGGAAGAGGCGAGTTATTTTACTGACTCCACGTTCAGGATAGATACGTGGTTTATTACTTAAAGTTAATTAACATGACTGAATCTTTTGCTGATCTGTTTGAACAATCCCTTCAACAACTGGAATTCCGCCCAGGTTCTATCGTTCGTGGTACTGTAGTTGCCATCGAAAACGGTATGGTACTGGTTGACGCCGGTCTGAAATCTGAGAGCCCAATCCCAGCTGAGCAATTCAAAAATGCTCAAGGTGAACTGGAAATCGCCGTTGGCGACCAAGTTGACGTTGCGCTGGATAGCGTTGAAGACGGTTTCGGTGAGACTCAACTGTCTCGCGAAAAGGCTAAGCGCCACGAAGCCTGGATCGTTCTGGAAAAAGCTTACGAAGATGCTGAAACTGTAATCGGTGTCATCAATGGCAAGGTTAAAGGCGGTTTCACCGTTGAGCTGAACGGTATCCGTGCGTTCCTGCCTGGTTCTCTGGTTGACGTTCGCCCAGTACGCGATACTGCTCACCTGGAAAACAAAGAACTGGAATTCAAAGTTATCAAGCTGGACCAGAAGCGCAACAACGTTGTTGTTTCTCGTCGTGCTGTTATCGAATCTGAAAGCAGCGCTGAGCGTGATGCTCTGCTGGAAAACCTGCAAGAAGGTCAAGCAGTTAAAGGTATCGTTAAGAACCTGACCGACTACGGTGCATTCGTTGATCTGGGCGGTGTTGACGGCCTGCTGCACATCACCGACATGGCTTGGAAGCGTGTTAAGCACCCATCTGAGATCGTGAATGTTGGTGACGAAATCAACGTCAAAGTACTGAAGTACGATCGCGAGCGCACTCGTGTATCTCTGGGTCTGAAGCAACTGGGTGAAGACCCATGGCTGGAAATCAGCAAGCGCTACCCAGAAAACACTCGTCTGACTGGTCGCGTAACCAACCTGACTGACTACGGCTGCTTCGTTGAAATCGAAGAAGGCGTTGAAGGTCTGGTACACGTTTCTGAAATGGATTGGACCAACAAGAACATCCACCCATCCAAGGTTGTTAACCTGGGTGACGAAGTTGAAGTTCTGGTTCTGGACATCGATGAAGAGCGTCGTCGTATTTCTCTGGGTCTCAAGCAGTGCAAGACCAACCCATGGGAAGACTTCGCTAACCGTTATGCCAAGGGCGACAAAGTTACCGGTAAGATCAAGTCTATCACTGACTTCGGTATCTTCATCGGTCTGGACGGCGGTATCGACGGTCTGGTTCACCTGTCTGACATCTCTTGGAACGGTAGCGGCGAAGACGCTGTTGGCGAGTACAAGAAAGGCGACGAAATCACTGCAGTGGTTCTGTCTGTTGATCCAGAGCGTGAGCGTATCAGCCTGGGTGTTAAGCAGACTGAAGACGATCCATTCAACGCCTACCTGGCCGACAAGAAGAAAGGTACTATCGTAGTTGGTACTGTTACTGCTGTTGACGCCAAAGGTGTTACTGTTGAGCTGGCTGACACTGTTGAAGGTTACATCCGTGTATCTGACATCAGCCGTGACCGTGTTGAAGATGCATCAAGCGTCTACAATGTAGGTGACAGCGTTGAAGCCAAGTTCATGGGCGTAGATCGCAAGAACCGTGCAATCAGCCTGTCTGTACGTGCTAAAGACGAAGCTGAAGAAAAAGAAGTGATGGCTAACCTGAACAAGCAGGATGACGCTATCATGACTAATGCAATGGCTGAAGCGTTTAAAGCAGCTCGTAAGTAAGTGCCTGTAGTACAGGGGGCTTGCCCCCTGTTAGGTGACTGTGTTTGGCTTGATAATAGGGGTAGCTAGGATGACTAAATCCGAACTGATCGAAAAACTCGCCAGTGGGCAGTCGCAACTGTCGGCGAAAGAAGTAGAAGGCGCCATCAAAGAGATGTTGGAGCAAATGGCTAAAACATTGGAAAGCGGTGATCGCATAGAGATCCGTGGCTTTGGCAGCTTTTCACTTCACTATCGTGCACCTCGCACTGGTCGTAATCCCAAAACGGGAACATCAGTCGAGTTGGATGGCAAGTACGTCCCGCACTTTAAGCCAGGCAAAGAACTGCGCGAACGCGTTGACGCTTATAACCGTTAATCGCTGTTGTATTAAAAGCCTCCGAAAGGGGGCTTTTTTATGCCCGGAGCTTGGCTAAAGCTGGTCAGCTCAGTCAAATTACTGGATAATCAGAACATTGAAACGCGTTTATGGAGTGCAACGTGAAGTCATTTGTCGCAACCGTACTGGTGGCAATGTTGTTTGTAGTGGCACTGGTATTTGGCTCTCGTAATGAACAGCTGGTCACCATCAGTTATTTTGTGGCACAGGGAGAGTTCCGCTTGCCTGTGGTGTTGGCCGTGGTATTTCTGGCGGGGTTTATCCTCAGCTGGGTCATTGCTTTCTACTACATCATGAAGCTGAAACTGTCATTGCGTAATGCCCGCAAGAAGATCCAGACCTTAACTCAGCAGCAGGGGCAAGACGCCTAGTATGCTCGAACTCCTCTTTCTGTTGCTGCCTATTGCTGCGGCTTACGGTTGGTACATGGGCCGCCGCAGTTTGAAGCAGAAACAGAATTCAGCACAAAAGAAACTGAGCCGAGACTACTTCACCGGGCTCAACTTTCTGCTCTCCAATGAGTCGGACAAGGCTGTTGATCTCTTTATCAGCATGTTGGATGTCGATGATGAAACCATAGACACTCACCTGTCTTTGGGTTCCTTGTTTCGCAAACGGGGTGAAGTAGATAGATCTATTCGTATTCACCAAAACCTGATAGCCAGGCCCAATCTCGCCACCGAGCAAAGAGACATGGCGATGATGGAGCTGGGTAAGGACTATATGGCCGCCGGGTTCTACGATAGGGCTGAGGAGATTTTCCTTAACCTGGTCAGTCAGGACGATCACAGCGAAGAAGCGGAAACCCAACTGATCTCCATTTACCAAACCACCAAAGATTGGCAAAAGGCGATAGATATCACCAAGCGCTTGCCACGAAAAAGCCAGCAGGGTCTGAAACCCGTCATCGCCCATTTCCATTGCCAATTGGCCGAAGAAGCTGACGATGAAGCGGGAAAACTCAAGGGCTTTCAAGCCGCACTCAAGCAAGACCCTCAATGTGGCCGCGCCTTGTTGTCACTGGCCAACGCCTACTTGGATGCCGGACAGTTACCTCAGGCCAAACAGATGCTCAATCAACTGATTGACGCCGATGCCGAGCTTTTTGCCGATGCACTCGCCTGTGCCCGCCAGCTCTATCAAGAGCTCAAGGATATTGAAGGTTATCGCGAACTGTTGGCTCACGCCATAGATAAGGGCGCGGGTGCTTCAGTTGTGGTGGCATTGGCGCAGCGTATGATTGAAGACGGCGATATCAAAGGCGCCGAAGACATGGTGATGCAAGCTCTCTATCGTCACCCCACCATGCGGGGGTTCCAGCACCTTATGCAGATGCACATCAAGCAAGCTGAGCAGGGCCAGGCACGAGATAGCCTGGCGATGCTGGAAAAATTGGTAGAGCAACAAATTAGATTCCGTCCAAGTTACCGCTGCCGGGAGTGTGGTTTCCCGGCACATACCTTGTATTGGCACTGCCCATCCTGCAAGAGCTGGGGCAGTATTAAGCGGGTTCGCGGTTTGGACGGTGAATAACCCTCAGATAACGGAGTAAAAATGACAGAGACACCTATTGTGGTCGCCTTGGACTTTGATAATAAATTCAAAGCATTGCAACTTATTGATAAGTTGGATCCGTCTATGTGCCGCCTTAAGGTAGGCAAAGAGATGTTTACCCTGTTCGGGCCTCAACTGGTGAAAGAGATCCATGACCGAGGGTTTGAGCTGTTTCTGGACCTGAAGTTTCACGATATTCCCAATACAGTGGCCAAAGCGGTAGCTGCCGCCGCCGAAATGGGGGTGTGGATGGTGAATGTCCACGCCAGTGGCGGTCTCGCCATGATGGAAGCTGCCCGCCGGGCCTTATTACCTTATGGGGATAACGCCCCCTTGCTGATTGCTGTTACTGTGCTGACGTCAATGAGCGACGATGAGCTCAAGCTTATTGGTGTTGAAGGCAGTGCTGAAGAGCAGGTTCGAAGACTGGCGCGCCTGACGCAAACAGCCGGTCTCGATGGTGTGGTCTGCTCGGCCCGAGAGTCCAGTATGCTCAAGGCCGAACTTGGCGCCGATTTCAAACTGGTGACTCCGGGTATTCGTCCGGCGGGCAGTGACGCCGGCGATCAAAAACGCATCATGACCCCGGCCGAAGCTATGGCCGCGGGCTCAGATTATCTGGTCATAGGTCGACCCATTACTCAAGCGGCCGATCCTTTGGCGACATTGCAGGCGATACATCAATCGTTGGCATAAACTTGCGACATACCGGCGACTTGCAGTATGGACCGGAATAACGAATGATCAGTGGATAGGAGAGAAGCTCAATGTTCGATTATCAGGGTAAGTATGTAGTGGTCGTCGGGGGTACCAGCGGCATTAACCTTTGTATCGCCAAGGCGTTCGCAGTAGCCGGTGCCCATGTGGCGGTTGCCAGCCGTAACCCGGAAAAAGTGGCAGCCGCAGTGGCGTTATTGAATGAAGCCAATCCGCAAGGTCAACATCTGGGCCTGAGCTTCGATGTCAGGGATTTGCCGGCACTCGAGCAAGGCTTTACAGTTTTGGCCCAGAGTTTCCCGCATATTGATGTGCTTGTCAGTGGCGCCGCCGGCAATTTCCCAGCCAGCGCCGCCAAACTCAGCGCCAACGGTTTCAAATCTGTCATGGATATCGATTTGTTGGGCAGTTTTCAGGTGTTGAAACAAGCCTATCCTATGCTTAAGCGCCCTGGCGCCAGCATTATTCAAATTTCGGCGCCGCAGGCGTATATTGCCATGCCGATGCAGGTCCACGTTTGTGCCGCCAAGGCGGGAGTCGATATGTTGACCCGCACACTGGCGTTGGAATGGGGGCCTGAAGGCATACGGATAAACTCCCTGGTGCCTGGTCCAATTGCCGGTACCGAAGGATTTAATCGCTTGGCGCCGTCGGCGCAGTTGCAACAACAGGTGGCAGAGAGTGTACCGTTAAAACGCAATGGTGAGGGCGAAGACTTGGCCAATGCCGCACTCTTTATGGCCTCGCCAATGGCTTCCTATATTACCGGAACCATATTACCGGTCGACGGTGGTTGGTCGCTTGGCGGTGCCAGTGCGGCCATGAGTCAACTCGGGGCGCTGGCAGCAAAGCTAGAATCAAGTAAGTAGCAAGAGAGAGATTATAAAATGGCAAACGCATTACAGGAACAGTTGCTTAAGGCGGGGCTCGCCAGCAAGCAAAAAGTTCGCGATGTCAAAACCCAGAAGAAACGTAACCGCAAGTCCAATATTGATGATGGCTCTGCCCAGCTGAAGGCGCAAATCGCACAGCAGAAAAAGCAGCAGGCAGAAAAGGATAAGGCACTCAATGAACAACGCTTTGCCGAGGCCACAGAGAAAGGCTTGGTTCGTGGCCTGGTCACTGAGATTAAGCAAAATGCGGTGGCGCTGCCGAAAGATGGCGAAATCAAGTTCAACTATACGTTGGAGAACAAGATATACCCATTGTATATCAATGAAAAACTCCAGAATCAGCTACTTGGTGGCCGTTTGGGGATAGTGCGAATTGAGCAAAGCAGCTATCTGGTGCCCCATAAACTCGCCGAGCGGGTCAATCTGTTGGTGCCGGCTTGGTGTGGCTATTTGTGGCAAGCCGAGAACAACGCGGAGCAAGTGCCGGATGAAGAGGACCCTTACGCAGATTATGTCATTCCGGACGATCTTATGTGGTAACTCTCAGTAGAGCTGTTCGTCATCGCCATCGACGTAAAGCTCTATCATATGCCTCTGGTCATTGATGTGCAGCCTCATGTGGATGGGGTTGCAGCATACCCGACAATCATTGTAAAACTCCTGGTCGCCGCCGCTGGCATCGAGCTCTACTTTTTGATGGTGGCCACAATGGGGGCAACAAATAGTTTGACTTTTAAGTTGCATAGTTTCCTCCTCCGCCGTTCAGCCCTATGCCTTTGGACGATAGAACCCAAGCTCACAACATAAAGTAAGTATAGCCCCGGCCTGTGAGCCAAAGCTTATTCATTGAATGTTTTTGGGTTGCGTGGGCCGGGCCTTATCCCGTAAAATTACCAGTCTGCCCGGCGGAGACCTTAAGGCTCCTGTACTGCCTTAACCCAAGGGCTAACATACTTTTTTATCATTGATAACCAAGTGGCCCTACGTGTGGGTCACCACTGGACAAGGAATTTTCATGCCCGTAATTACACTTCCCGATGGGAGCAAACGCGAGTTTGCCAACCCAGTCTCTACACTCGATGTTGCTGCTGATATTGGTCCTGGCCTGGCGAAAGCCTGTATTGCCGGACGAGTCAACGGCGAGTTGAAAGATGCCTGTGATCTGATCGAAACAGATGCAGAACTGTCGATCATCACGGCCAAAGATGAAGAAGGGCTGGAAATCCTTCGTCACTCTTGCGCGCATTTGTTGGGTCATGCGATCAAACAACTGTGGCCCGAAACCAAGATGGCGATTGGTCCTGTTATTGATAACGGCTTCTACTATGACATCGACCTGGATCATAAACTGACCCAGGAAGATCTGGAGAAGCTGGAAAAACGCATGCTGGAACTGGCCAAGACCAACTATGACGTAGTCAAGCGCGTGGTTAGCTGGCAGGAAGCCCGTGATACTTTTGAATCTCGCGGCGAGCCTTACAAAGTGGCAATCCTGGACGAAAACATTAGCCGTGATGCCACTCCGGCACTGTATCACCACGAAGAATACACAGACATGTGTCGTGGTCCTCATGTGCCCAACATGCGTTTCTGCCATTTCTTTAAACTGATGAATGTTGCCGGCGCCTACTGGCGTGGTAACTCAGACAACAAGATGTTGCAGCGCATCTATGGTACTGCCTGGGCAGACAAGAAAGCGCTCAAGACTCATTTGACTCGCTTGGAAGAAGCGGCCAAGCGTGACCACCGTAAAATCGGCAAGCAGCTGGACCTGTACCATATGCAGGAAGAAGCGCCGGGCATGGTGTTTTGGCATAATGACGGCTGGAGCGTATTCCTCGAGCTTGAGCGTTTTATTCGCCAGAAGCTGAGCCAGTACGACTACCAGGAAGTGAAAGGCCCGCTGATGATGGACCGTGTGCTGTGGGAACGTTCAGGTCACTGGGATAAATACGCCGAAGCGATGTTTACAACCAGCAGTGAGAACCGCGAATACGCCGTCAAGCCGATGAACTGCCCCGGTCATGTGCAAATCTTCAACCAGGGCCTCAAGTCTTATCGTGACCTGCCGCTGCGGATGGCCGAGTTCGGCTGCTGTCACCGTAATGAGCCTTCAGGTGCCTTGCACGGCCTTATGCGGGTTCGTGGTTTTACCCAGGACGATGCGCACGTATTCTGTACTGAAGAGCAGGTGCAATCCGAAGTCAGTAAGTGTATCAAGATGGTGTACGACACCTATTCCACTTTCGGCTTCAGCAATATCGTGGTTAAGCTCTCTACCCGTCCAGAAAAGCGTATCGGTGATGATGCCATGTGGGATAGGGCAGAAGAAGCTCTGAAACAAGCGCTGCGCAGCAACGATATTGAATTTGAAATCCTGCCCGGTGAAGGCGCCTTCTACGGTCCTAAAATCGAGTTCACTCTGCACGATTGTCTGGACCGTGCCTGGCAGTGTGGTACAGTGCAGCTTGACTACGCTTTACCAGGTCGTCTGGGCGCAACTTATGTTGCCGAAGACAACAGCCGTCAGACTCCTGTGATGATCCACCGTGCGATTTTGGGCTCTTTGGAGCGATTCCTCGGTATTCTCATCGAAGAGTTCGCCGGTCGTTTCCCAACCTGGCTGGCCCCTGTGCAGGTTGTTGTTATGAACATAACAGACAAACAAGCTGATTATGTTGAAGAAGTAGTCGAATTCTTCAAGGAACAGGGCATACGTGCCTCTAAAGACTTGAGGAATGAAAAAATAGGCTTTAAAATACGCGAGCACACTTTGAGGCGGGTTCCTTATTTGCTGGTCATAGGTGATCAGGAGATGGAAAATCGGGAAGTCGCTGTGCGTACCCGAGACGGGGTGGACTTAGGTAAGATGCGAATCGATGATTTCGCCGCTAAGGTCAAGCAACAAATTTCGCTCCGTAGTCTTGAATTGTTGGAGGATTAGGTCATAAAGATCAAAAAATCAGCAGGCCGTCAGGCGGCCCCGAATAGAATTAATGAAGAAATTACCGGCGTACCTGAGGTACGTTTGAATGGCGTTGATGGTGAAGCCATTGGTATCGTCAGCATCAAAGAGGCTCAGGAAGTAGCCGATGAGGCAGGTCTGGATCTGGTTGAGATCAGTCCTAATGCTGAGCCGCCTGTATGCCGTATCATGGACTACGGTAAATATCTGTTCGACAAGGCAAAAGCCCAGAAAGAACAGAAGAAGAAGCAGAAACAGATCCAGGTGAAGGAAGTTAAATTCCGCCCTGGTACTGATGAAAACGACTATCAGGTAAAACTACGCAACCTGATTCGTTTTCTAGAAGATGGAGACAAAGCGAAAGTTACGCTGCGTTTCCGCGGACGCGAAATGGCACACCAGAACCTGGGTATGGATCTTTTGAACCGTATCAAGGCCGATCTGGAAGAGTATGCGGTTGTTGAATCCTTCCCGAAAATGGAAGGTCGACAAGCCATCATGGTGCTGGCGCCCAAGAAGAAATAGCAGGGCAACCCTGAAAAGTAGCAAAGGTCTACGGGCCTTTGCTCGCCTTGCGTTTTATTAATATCCCAATGCGGAGTTTTAGTAATGCCTAAAATGAAAACCGACAAGGGTGTAGCGAAGCGTTTTAAGAAAACCGCCAATGGTTTCAAGCGTAAGCAAGCCCATCTGCGTCACATCCTGACCAAGAAGAGCACCAAGCGTAAGCGTCATCTGCGCGCCAAGTGTTTAGTTGCCAAAGCTGACGTGCCAATGATTGCACGCCAACTGCCATACGCTTAATTAGGAGGAATTGAAAAATGCCAAGAGTTAAGCGTGGTGTAACTGCACGAGCTCGTCACAAGAAAGTTCTTAAACTTGCCAAAGGTTACTACGGTGCCCGTTCACGTACTTTCCGTGTAGCGGTACAAGCAGTAACCAAAGCAGGTCAATATGCTTACCGTGACCGTCGCCAGAAGAAGCGTCAATTCCGTCAACTGTGGATTGCACGTATCAATGCGGCTTCTCGTCAGAATGGTCTTTCATACAGCCGTTTCATCAACGGTCTGAAAAAGGCGTCTATCGAAATCGATCGTAAGATTTTGGCAGACATCGCTGTATTCGACAAAGTAGTGTTTGCTACTCTGGTAGAAAAAGCGAAGGAAGCACTGGCAAACTAATCTCTCAGGAGATAAGTTGTAGTTGCTGTTAAAAAGGGACTTAAGGTCCCTTTTTTCATGCCTGTGATTTACTTATATTTTAATGTCTCAGACAAAAAAGCCAGTCATCAATGACTGGCTTTTTCAGTATATCGGCAGAGCTTATTTCTGGGCATCCAGGAAGCGCTCGGCATCCAGAGCCGCCATACAACCGGTTCCGGCTGAGGTGATGGCCTGACGGTAGTGCTGATCCATCACATCGCCGGCGGCGAATACGCCTTTGACGCTGGTCTGGGTGGCATTACCGTTAAGGCCGCTTTCGACCTTGATATAACCGCCATTCATCTCCAACTGGCCTTCGAAGATACCTGTGTTGGGACTGTGGCCAATGGCGACAAATACCCCAGCCACTTCCAACTCGGAAATACTGGCGTCTTTGGTGCTCTTCATCTTGAGTCCGGTAACCCCCATGGCATCGCCAGTCACTTCATCGAGAGTCCTATCCAGATGCAAAATGATATTACCGTTTTCGACTTTATCCATCAGACGGTCGATAAGAATTTTCTCAGAGCGGAAGCTGTCACGGCGATGGATCAAGTGTACTTCAGCCGCGATGTTGGAAAGGTAGAGCGCTTCTTCAACCGCTGTGTTACCACCGCCGATCACCGCCACCTTCTGGTTGCGGTAGAAGAAACCGTCACAGGTGGCACAAGCAGATACACCACGGCCCTTGAAGGCTTCTTCAGATGGCAGACCGAGATACTTGGCCGAGGCGCCGGTAGCTATGATCAGCGCATCACAGGTGTATTCACCGTTGTCACCTTTCAAGGTGAAAGGGCGCTGCTGCAGGTCAACTTCATTGATATGGTCAAAGATGATTTCGGTATCGAACTTCTCGGCATGCTTTTGCATCCGTTCCATTAGCGCAGGACCTGTCAGGCCTTCGGCATCGCCGGGCCAGTTTTCGACTTCGGTCGTTGTGGTCAACTGGCCACCCTGTTGGATACCTGTGATCATCACTGGCTTGAGATTGGCGCGGGCAGCATAAACGGCTGCGGTATAGCCGGCGGGGCCAGACCCCAAGATAAGTAGGTTACAATGTTTGGCTTGGCTCATTTTATTCTCTCCGTGCCTTGGCAAATAGCAGCGATTGTAGGTAATTTCCCCCAAAGGGTAAAGCGCTTGGAACAGAATCTTCAAGATTGGCTTAATCGAAAAAAAGGAGCCCTTGGGCTCCTTTAACGCTATAACTAATTTATTTACTGTAACAGTTCGTTGGCAGCGGTATAAGGCATATTGTGTGCTACAGCGACTTCTTTACAGGTGATCTTACCGTGCATCACGTTAAGACCATTTTGCAAGTGCTTATCAGACAAGAGCGCGTCGCGGTAACCCAGACGGGCCAGCTTGAGAATGTAGGGCAGGGTTGCGTTGTTCAGGGCAAAGGTGGAAGTACGCGCCACAGCGCCCGGCATATTGGCCACACAGTAATGCACTACATCATCGACGATATAGGTAGGATCCTGGTGAGTTGTGGCATGAGAGGTTTCCACACAACCACCCTGATCTATGGCGACATCCACTATCGCGGCACCTGGCTTCATCTTCTTAATATGTTCTCGGGTAACCAGCTTGGGCGCCGCCGCCCCGGGGATCAGCACGCCGCCGATGACCAGATCGGCTTCCAGCACATGTTTCTCAATGGCGTCTGCCGTAGAATAGATAGCCTTAACTTTGGAGCCAAACTGTACGTTCAAACGACGCAGTGCATCAATAGAACGATCAAGCACCACTACATCGGCGCCCATACCGACTGCCATTTGTGCGGCATTGGTTCCAACCATACCGCCACCTATGATCACAACTTTGGCTGGCTCAACTCCGGGAACACCACCGAGCAACATGCCCAGACCACCCATGGATTTTTCCAGCGCCATTGCTCCGGCCTGGATGGACATACGTCCGGCTACTTCTGACATGGGAGCCAGCAAAGGCAAGCCACCACGATCATCGGTAACTGTTTCATAGGCGATACAAACAGCGCCGCTGCTAATCAGTTCTTCTGTCTGGGGCAGATCAGGGGCAAGGTGCAGATAGGTAAAGAGGATCTGATCATGGCGCAACATGGCACGTTCTACGGCCTGTGGCTCTTTGACTTTGACAATCATCTCAGCCTTGGCAAAAACCTCGGCGGCCGTGTCCAAAATGGACGCTCCGGCATTGATATAGTCTTGATCGGTAAAACCGATCCCATTACCAGCATTCGTTTCGATAAAAACCTGATGGCCATGCATAGTGAGCTCGCGTACGCTGGACGGCACCATACCCACGCGATATTCATGGTTTTTGATTTCCTTTGGAACACCAATTATCATTTTCGAGCCTCAATATACTAAAAAACCCACTTTTAATGGGCATAATTGTTATTTTATAGTGACCTGAACGTGATCAATTCAGGAAAGTCTAGTATAGTATTGCCCGGGCAGATTATGCTGCTAAACTTGTGACATACGCAAAATTAAATGTTGTTTTAGTGATAAAACAAGGTTAAAAATATGGTAAATAATAAAAAGAGTCCTGTAAAAGACTTGGATCGTATCGATCGTAATATTCTTAATGAACTGCAAATTGACGGTCGCATTTCCAACGTTGAGCTTTCCAAACGTGTTGGTTTGAGTCCAACACCCTGTCTTGAACGCGTTAAGCGTCTTGAAAAACAAGGCTACATTAACGGTTATACCGCACTGGTCAACCCGCACTTTTTAGGTGCATCTTTACTGGTGTTTGTTGAGATCACCCTTAACAGAGATACTCCCGAAGTCTTTGATAAATTTAACCGTGCAGTACAGCTTTTGGATGATATTCAGGAATGCCATCTGGTATCCGGCGATTTCGATTATCTGCTCAAGACCCGGGTGTCGGATATGTCTGCTTACCGTAAATTATTGGGCGAAACCCTATTGAAATTGCCTTCCGTATCCGATACCCGTACCTATGTGGTAATGGAAGAAGTGAAGCAAACCAGTAAAGTAGCCATCAGTATTTCAGCCGAAGCTTGATCCCGATATCGTCCTCGAAAAAGGAGTCAATTTGGCTCCTTTTTCACCACTGCTGTTTGCTTTTTAATCCGGAATAGAAAGTCTAATACACAAAGTCTCCTTATCCACTTGCTTTTAGTGGCTTTCGTAGGCTTATTCGCTGCACATTCAGGTTGATTCTGGTATCTTAAATCCATCCGTTTTTCGTTTGCTTATGGAAATCGCATTTGTCTCAGGGAAATAGTGTCAGAACCCTCAGTGGCCTGCAACGCCTGCTGGAAGGGGGGCTTATTCTGTGCTGCATGATCGCCATCTATATACTGTTGGCGCTGGGCAGCTTTCATCCGGGCGATCCCGGTTGGAGTCAGTCTAACTATCAAGGGGAGATCGAGAATGTCACCGGTGCCGTAGGTGCCTGGCTGGCCGATGTCCTGTTCTATTTCTTTGGCTACACCGCCTACTTAATCCCTATCATCATTGCCGGAACCGGTTGGTTGATCTTCAGGCGCGCTCACAAACTGTTGGAAGTGGATTATTTCTCGGTCGGCTTGCGCTTGATTGGCTTCTTGTTGATGGTGCTCAGCCTGGCTGCCTTGGCCAGTATGAATGCCGGTGATATCTATGAGTTTTCTGCCGGTGGCGTGGCCGGCGACGTGATAGCCCAAGCCATGCTGCCTTACTTCAACCAGTTGGGTACCACACTGCTGCTACTTTGCTTTGTCGGCGCGGGTTTCACTCTGCTGACAGGAATAAGCTGGCTTACCATAGTCGAGCTCACAGGCTTGGCAACTATCTGGTGTTTTCTCAAGCTCAAACAGTTGCCGGCACGTCTGTCTGGTCCGAAAGAAACCGAAGATACCCGCGGCTTTATGTCGGTAGTGGACAAGTTCCGCCGTGAACGCGATGAACTTGAGCCGGAAGAAGTGCTCGAAGACGATGAAGATGAGGTCATAGAGCCGCCCGCCAAGAAGCCTGGATTGCTGAGTCGTTTCCGTAAAAAGGATCAGCAATCTCTGGAGCGGGAAGACGCGGAAATGGCCGATGAGAACACTGATACTGAGCACAAGCGTCAGGGCAGGGTAGAACCTGTGCTTTTTTCCGGGGTTGCCGGAAGTGCGACCGATAATGCTGCCGACACGCCGCCTTGGCAGAATAATACCGAAGGTAGTGACACAATAGACTTCGACAAGCGTGCTTCTACTGGGGCTATCAGTCATAAAGAGCGGCAATTGCAGGCCCAGAAAGCCAGGGTTGAAAACGGCATTATTATTTTGCCCGGTGAAGAGGGCACTTCCAAAGAACGTAAGCAACCTATGGATCCCTTGCCGAGCATCTCACTTTTGGATGTGCCCAATCGCAAGAAGAACCCCATCAGTGAAGAAGAACTGGATCAGGTTGCACGCTTGGTGGAAAGCAAACTCGCTGACTTCAATATTACCGCGCAAGTGGTCGGAGTCTATCCCGGCCCTGTGATTACCCGCTTTGAGCTGGACTTGGCTCCCGGGGTCAAGGCTTCAAAAATTTCTAACTTATCCAAGGACTTGGCGCGCTCTCTGCTGGCTGAAAGTGTGCGGGTGGTCGAGGTTATTCCGGGTAAGGCCTATGTGGGGCTGGAACTGCCCAACAAGTTCCGCGAAACCGTATTTATGCGTGATGTGCTTGATTGCCAGGCATTCAAGGACAGTAAATCCAATCTCACCATGGTGCTTGGACAGGACATTGCCGGCGATCCGGTCGTGGTGGACTTGGCCAAGATGCCGCACCTTTTGGTGGCTGGTACCACAGGTTCAGGTAAGTCGGTCGGGGTCAACGTGATGATCACCAGTCTGTTGTACAAATCCGGCCCGGAAGATGTGCGTTTTATCATGATAGATCCCAAGATGCTGGAGCTTTCTGTCTATGAAGGTATTCCGCATCTCTTGTGTGAAGTGGTTACGGATATGAAAGAGGCCGCCAATGCCCTGCGCTGGTGTGTTGGTGAGATGGAGCGGCGCTACAAACTGATGTCGGCGCTCGGGGTACGTAACCTCAAGGGCTTCAACGCCAAAATCGCCGAGGCCAAGGCCGCTGGTACGCCAATATGCGATCCGCTTTGGAAGTCCAACGAAAGCATGGAAGATACGGCGCCTGAACTCGACAAGTTGCCCTCTATCGTGGTTGTCGTGGACGAATTTGCCGACATGATGATGATAGTCGGTAAGAAGGTGGAAGAGCTGATTGCCCGTATCGCCCAGAAAGCCCGCGCTGCCGGTATACACCTGATTCTGGCGACCCAGCGCCCGTCTGTGGATGTGATAACAGGCCTTATCAAGGCCAACATTCCCACCCGCATCGCTTTCCAGGTTTCTTCCCGCATCGACTCGCGCACCATTTTGGATCAGCAAGGCGCCGAAACCCTGCTCGGGATGGGCGATATGCTCTATCTGCCCCCGGGTACCGGCGTGCCCAACCGGGTTCACGGTGCTTTTGTGGACGATCACGAGGTGCATGCGGTCGTTGCTGATTGGCATGCCCGCGGTAAGCCTCAATATATTGAAGAAATTCTTCAGGGGGCCAGTGACGGCGAACAGGTGTTGCTGCCCGGTGAAGCACCGGAAGGCGGCGAGGAGGAGCTGGATGCACTCTACGACGAAGCCGTGGCTTTTGTTACCGAAACCCGCCGGGGCTCTATCTCCAGTGTGCAGCGTAAGTTCAAGATAGGTTATAACCGCGCCGCTCGCATCATAGAGCAGATGGAACTTCAAGGGGTGGTCAGTGCCCAGGGCCATAATGGCAACCGCGAAGTCTTGGCGCCACCGCCGCCAAGATAAGACAGATTGAGGTACAGATGAAAAAAAGCGTTATGTTTCTTGCTCTGGCAATGAGCTTACCGGCCGTGGCCGATGATGCCGGACAACTCAAAGCTAAGTTAGATGCCATTGCCGGTCTGAAAGCCGATTTCCAGCAGCAGGTTACAGATATTAATGGCAAACTTATTCAGCAAGGCAGTGGCGAGCTCGCCTTGGCGCAGCCGAATCAGTTTTACTGGCATCTGCAACAGCCGGATGAATCTGTGATAGTGGCAGATGGCAAAGACGTTTGGCTCTATAACCCGTTCGCCGAGGAAGTGAGCGTGCTGGCGCTGGAAAATGCCATTGCCGCTTCGCCCATGACGCTTTTGGTGCGCCGTGACGAGGCCAGTTGGGCTCGCTATAACATCACTCTGGACAAAGAGTGTTTCCAGATAGCACCCAAGACTGAAGAGGCCGGAGTACAGCGGGTCAGCGTCTGTTTCAATGATAATACTTTGACCCAACTGGCACTGAAAGACACTCAGGGTAATCTCAGTCAGTTCAACCTGAGCGGGCAACAGCCGTTGACAGATAGCGACAAGACACTGTTTAAATTTGAGGTTCCCGAAGGCGTTTCCATTGACGATCAGCGCCCAGGGCGGGAAGGTTAACCTTGTCCAGCCTGAGCTTTGATTTCGCCCCCGACTTTCGCCCTCTGGCTGCAAGAATGCGCCCGGCGACGCTGGAGCAATACGTCGGTCAACAACATCTGCTGGGACCAGGGCAACCGCTGAGACTGGCACTGGAGGCAGGCAAGGCCCATTCCATGATGTTCTGGGGGCCGCCGGGTACCGGAAAGACCACACTGGCAGAGCTGGTCGCTCATTATGCCAACGCTCACGTGGAACGAATATCTGCGGTCACATCCGGGGTGAAAGAGATCCGTTCGGCGATAGAACATGCCAAAAATGTGGCGCAATCGCGCGGCCAGCGCACCTTGCTGTTTGTCGATGAGGTGCACAGATTCAACAAGAGCCAGCAGGATGCTTTTCTGCCTTTTATTGAAGATGGCACTGTGATTTTTATCGGCGCCACCACAGAAAACCCTTCGTTTGAAATCAATAACGCTTTGCTTTCCAGGGTGCGGGTTTATCTGATTAAGCGTCTCGATGAAGACGAGATTGCTACCATAGTGACCCAGGCGCTCGCTGATGAAGAGCGTGGCCTTGGCAAACGCAGGTTGCAGATGCCGCAGGAGCTGATGGCCAAGTTGGCGACTCTCGCCGATGGTGATGCCCGCAAGGTTCTCAACCTGGTGGAGCTGATGAGTGACATGCTGCCGGACGGCGGTAGTTTTACCGAGGCCATGCTGGTGCAGGTAGCCGGTGAACAGTTGGCGGGGTTTGATAAGAATGGCGATCAATATTACGACCTGATCTCTGCCGTGCACAAATCGATTCGCGGCTCGGCGCCAGATGCGGCGCTCTATTGGTTTTGTCGCATGCTGGAAGGGGGCTGCGATCCCCTGTATGTCGCAAGACGCCTGCTGGCGATAGCCTCTGAAGATGTGGGGAATGCCGATCCTACTGCAATGACAGTCGCTCTCAACGCTTGGGACTGTTTCCACCGGGTCGGCCCGGCAGAGGGCGAGCGTGCCATCGCGCAGGCGATTGTTTATCTGGCCTCGGCGCCCAAGAGTAATGCGGTGTATACAGCCTTTAAGGCGGCCAGACAACTGGCCCGGGAAACCGGCCAGCAGCCTGTTCCCATGCATTTGAGAAACGCGCCGACCGAACTGATGAAATCCATTGGTGCCGGTGAAGGCTATCGTTATGCTCATGATGAGGCCAATGCTTACGCCGCCGGCGAATGTTATTTCCCCGAAGCCTTGGCCGAGAGTCGTTTTTATTATCCGACTGAGCGGGGATTCGAGAAACGGATCCGCGATAAGTTGGCGCAGCTTTGCCAGCTCGACCGCCAAAGTGAGAACAAAAGGTATGATTAATCTGACCGTTGTCGCCCTTGGCGGTGCAACCGGCGCAGTTTTGCGCTACCTGATATCGATATTTGTGCTCCAGCTATTTGGCAGTGGTTTTCCTTTTGGTACACTGGTTGTTAATGTACTTGGCTCATTTCTGATGGGGATGATCTATGCACTGGGAGAACTCAGTCATATCAGCCCTGAGATCAAGGCGCTGGTCGGTGTCGGATTTCTTGGAGCACTGACAACCTTCTCGACTTTCTCAAATGAAACCTTACTGCTGATACAGGGAGGTGAGTTGCTAAAGGCATTTCTGAATGTGGCGTTGAACCTGGGACTGTGCCTGGCCATGGTTTACCTGGGGCAACTGCTGATTTTTTCACGCGTATAACTGATAAGACAAGTAGACATGTTAGATCCAAAATATCTGCGTAATGAACTCGCAACAACTGCGGAGCGCCTGGCGACCCGCGGTTTTATCCTCGATGTAGACAGGCTGACCAAGCTGGAAGAAAAGCGTAAGTCGCTGCAGGTGGAAACCGAAGAGCTGCAGGCCAGTCGCAATGCCATCTCCAAGTCCATAGGTCAAGCCAAGTCCCGCGGTGAGGACGTTGCTCCAATCATGGCGCAGGTAGGCGATCTCGGCAGCCAACTGGACAGTAAAAAGCAGGAGCTGAGTGCGCTGCTCGAAGAGCTGGATGCTATTGCCATGAGCATTCCCAATTTGCCGGATGAATCTGTACCTGTGGGTTCAGACGAGAACGACAACGTGGAAATCCGCCGCTGGGGCACACCAAGGGAGTTCGACTTCCCGGTACGGGATCATGTGGATCTCGGTGAACAGCTCAAAGGATTGGATTTCAAGAGTGCCGTTAAGGTAACGGGTTCACGCTTTATCTTTATGCAGGGCCAAATTGCCCGTATGCACCGCGCTCTGGCGCAGTTCATGCTGGATTTGCATACTCAGGAGCACGGCTACACCGAATGCTATGTGCCTTTACTGGTCAACGAAGCCAGCCTTAAGGGCACAGGCCAACTGCCCAAATTTGGTGAAGATCTGTTTCACACCAAACCGGCCACAGAGGAAGGCCAGGGGCTTAGCCTGATCCCAACCGCCGAAGTGCCGCTGACTAACCTGGCCCGCGACACCATACTGGATGAGGCCGAGTTGCCTATCAAGTTGACTGCTCACACGCCATGCTTCCGCAGTGAAGCCGGCTCTTACGGTAAAGATACTCGCGGCCTTATCCGCCAACACCAATTCGACAAGGTCGAAATGGTGCAATTGGTGAAGCCGGAAGATTCTGAAGCCGCATTGGAACAGTTGGTCGGTCACGCCGAAAACGTACTGAAGAAGCTGGGTCTGCCACACAGAACTATCGTCCTGTGTACCGGTGATATGGGCTTTGGTGCCGCCAAGACCTACGACGTTGAAGTGTGGGTTCCGGCTCAAAATACCTACCGTGAGATCTCTTCCTGCTCTAACGTGCGTGACTTCCAGGCGCGGCGAATGCAGGCCCGTTATCGCTCCAAAGACGACAACAAGCCAAAGCTTATCCACACTCTGAATGGCTCAGGTCTGGCAGTTGGTCGCACGCTGGTAGCCATTTTGGAAAACTACCAGAATGCCGATGGCAGTGTCACAGTACCTGAAGCACTGCGCAGCTATATGGGTGGCATTGAAAAAATAGGTTGATGGGTGAGGTCATATGGATAAAGGTCAGCGCTACCTGCGCTGGCTTGCCTACGTGGCCGTCATCGCAGTTTTTTCTGCCCTGTTTTTAGCCACGCTCGGCAAGGCAGCCATGCTGGTATATGAGAATTTAAAATAGTTATTCTGCATAGTAAAAAGCCCCGAAGTTCGGGGCTTTTTTGTGTGCGAAATCGAGTTGCTCTAAATACACTTGGCCGGTTTGGGCAACCCGGCAATCTTGGTTGCCTGCTTGGCCGGCCCCATAGGGAACAGGGTGTAGAGGTACTTGGAGTTGCCTTTCTCCGGCCCCAGCGCCTGGCCGATTGCCTTGACCAAAACCCGGATAGCCGGGCTGGTCTTGTATTCAAGATAAAAGTGACGCACAAAGTTAACCACTTCCCAATGGGCAGCGGTCAGCTCTATATCTTCACCTGCGGCGATAACGGGCGCCAGCTCGGGCGTCCAATCGGAAACCTGCTTCAAGTACCCTTGAGGATCGGTCGCTATCTGCTTGTCATTGAATTGAATGAAATCTACCACGAAATAACCTTTGTATGAGCCAATGTCAGCGCTACCAGCGCCGGATAATCCAACTGTTCATAATTACCAAGAAAGTCTTCCAGCCCGCGGGCCTTAACATCATCAGCCACCAGCACCACTTTAAATGGTGATAGCGCCATGGCCCATTGACGTTTCAGCAGGGCGCTTACTGCATCGCCGGCCAGCAGAAACACATCTGTCTTACCGGCATATCTCAGTGCGCAGGACAGCGCAGTATCGCGCGCCGCCGATGTTTGTATTTGGTGTAATATCATCAGAAAACCATGACCTCATCGGCATCAAGCAGAGTCTGGCGGATCTGCTCGTTATCACAAATGGTGGCAGGAATAACCAGTTCGGTGCGGCCAAGTCCCAATTCCTGCAGCGATTGCTTGCAGACCAGCACAGTGTCTATGTCATAGAGCGGCAGCGCACCTAAGGTGGCGATATAATCCTTGCAGCCGATAAGCTCAGGTTGCTGCTGCTTCAGCAGCGTAAGCACGCCTTCATCGGTAAATATCAGGCTCACCTCTTGCTCGAAACTGGCGCTCAGCAGCGCCAGATCCAGGCCTTCGCGCCCGGAAGCCGAACCATGCGGAGCCCGGCGAAAAATAATGGTTATTTTCTTCATTAAAAACTCACCAGACGATCACTCTTTTCAAGCCCGGTGACCAACTCGCCAAGCCCTCCCATGGTAAAGCCAGCGGCCAGATTGGCACTCGCTTTGGCGTTGTCCTTGGCGTCCTGTGCTGAAAGCACACCGCGGCGCAGGGCGGCAGAGACGCAGTTCACCAGATTAAGCTGCCACTCCTTTGCCAACTGTTGCCATGCGGCAGTTAAGTCCAATTCGTCCGATGCCGGCGCGCATAGGGCATTGGACTGACTTACGCCGTCCTGATAAAAGAATACGCAGTGAACCTCATGGCCCGCTTGCAGCGCAGCCCGAGTATATTTGAGTGCATGGAAGCCGGCCGCCGGGCCGTAGACACTGCCATTCACCATAATAATAAGTTTGCTCATACCAAAAAAAATGACCCTGAATTAGGGCCATTTTAACCTATTTTCCATCCCGTGGGGATCAGTCATCGCCACCAACACCCATAAGGTGCAGCAGGCTGATAAACAGGTTGAGGAAATCCAGGTAAAGGGCGATAGTAGCGCGGATATAGTTGGTCTCACCACCATTAACGATACGGCTGGTATCAAACAGGATAAAACCTGTCATCAGCAGGGCGATACCCGCATTGACCGCCATAAATACTGCGCCGTTACCGACAAAGATATTGATCACTGCTGCGGCAATGACGACCACCAGACCAGCAATCAAGAAGCCGCGCATAAAGGAAAAATCTTTCTTGGTGGTCACGGCATAGGCCGACAGGGCGACGAAGATGGCTGATGTCAGACCAAAGGCCTGAATAATCAACTCAGGACCGTTACTCATGCCGGCGTAATGGTTGAGGATATAACCCAGAGACGCACCTTCCATACCGGTAAAGGCAAATACCCAAAAGATCCCGGCGGCGGATTCCGCTTTTCTCAGGGTAACGAACAGCAACACCAAGCCACCGATGGAAAGTCCCAGTGACATCATGGGGCCGATTCCCATCGCCATGGCGATGGCGGCACATACGGCTGAAAACCCTATGGTCATTGCCAGCAGCATGTAGGTGTTTCTGAGCATTTTGTTCACTTCCATAGTGGAAGTTTGGCTCGAATAAAGGGTTTGCTGAGTCATTTGCTTCTCCGAAGGTTGACTGACATAGCCAGGGTTAATGGCCCGGCTAGTTTCCATGTTAGAGCAGCTTAAACCTTATATGGTTCCGCTGCAGGTTTCCTGTTATAGATTGTGCCATTAAACACTGAATCCTTTATGAATTAAAGTCAGGCGAGCCACTCTCTGTGCAGTTTTTCGGTATCGCCCAGATAATCCAGTACCCATTTGAGCGCCGGTGACATCTTATTGGCATTCCAAGCCAGACAGCAGGAACTGGCCGGTAGCGGCGTTGCTAACTGTTTTTCCACCAAGGCTCCGGCGCGAATAAAGGGGCTGGCAAGGTGCACCGGCATATAGCCTATCCCCAAGCCTTCGCGGAAGCAGTTGATGGCACGGATCCAGTCAGGCACCACCAAGCGGCGCTGATTGTCCAGCAACCAGGTGTGGCGCTTGGGGATCTCTCTGGAAGTATCGTCCAGGCAAATAGAGGGGAAGGGCCTGAGCTCTTCATCCTCCAGAGGCCGGTCTATGGCCGCCAATGGGTGAGACTTGCTCACCAAAAATGCCCACTCGATGTCGCCCATGTCTCTGTGATGGTAGGCGCCGCCGACCGGAATGGCGGTGGTCGCCCCTATGGCAACATCGCTGCGCCCGGTAGACAAGGCTTCCCAAACACCGTTGAACACCTCAATGCGAATGATCAGCTCCACATCGGTGAAGTGGCGATAGAAGTCGGCAATCAGCACACTGATCCTGTCTGCCCTGACTATGTTATCCAAAGCGATGGACAGCGTCGGTTGCCAACCATTGGCCACCCGCTGGGTTTCCCGTTTCAGATCGTCCAGTTGCTTGAGCATGATCCTGGCTTCCTTGACGAAGTGAGCTCCGGCGGGCGTCAAACTGACGCTGCGGTGATGGCGTTCAAACAGCACAACCCCCAGCTCCTCCTCAATCTGCTTAATGGCATAACTCACAGCGGAGGGCACCTTATGCAGCTTGTTGGCTGCGGCGGTGAAACTGCCAAGGTGAGAAACAATATCGATAAGTTGTAACGACTGTTCAGAAAGCATGGCGATTCCTTGCTGTGAGAATATTTGAAGGCACAAGTCAAAAATAAACGTTTCACCTCGATAGAGCAAGGCTTTAGACTGCACCGGCATTCATATTACTTTTATCTTAAGTTGTAACCAGGTTGTATATGACTCTTAAATATTTCATGTTTTTATGCTATCTCGCGCTTCTGAGCATGTTGGCTTTCATCGCGACCGACATGTATCTCCCAGCATTCAAAGCAATTGAAAGCTCTCTTGATGCCAGCGCTTCTCAAGTAGCCATGTCCTTGACCTCTTTCCTGGCCGGATTGGCCTTGGGGCAACTGCTCTACGGCCCTCTGGTGCAGCGTTTCGGTAAACGCAACTCACTGCTCGGTGGTTTGGCGTTGTTTGCCCTGGCGACAGTCAGTATAGGTTTCAGTGACAATATCATCATGCTCAACTGTGCCCGTTTCTTCCAGGCGATAGGCGTCTGCAGTGCTGCCGTCATTTGGCAGGCTTTGGTGGTAGAGCAGTATGATGCCAAAGACTCACAGCGCATTTTCTCCAACATCATGCCCTTGGTGGCCTTGTCACCGGCATTGGCGCCCATTCTCGGCGCCAAGGTGCTTGGGCATCTGGGCTGGGAAGCGATATTTTTCATTTTGGCAGCGACGGCAACGGCATTGATGGCATTGACCATGGTGTTGGTTAAGCCGGCAAGCGAAGGCTCGGCCAAAGCTGAAGAAAAAGTGGCTTACAAGACCTTTTTCAACAACACAGGTTATTTGGGCAATGTACTCATCTATGGTGCATGTTCCGGGGCTTTCTTCGCCTACCTGACACTCTGGCCGATAGTGATGGAACAGCACGGCTACCAGGCAGATGCCATAGGTTTAAGCTTTATTCCGCAAACCATCATGTTTATCGTCGGTGGCTATGCCAGCAAGTTGCTTATCCGCAGGGTAGGCAGTGAGATGACGCTTAAACTGTTGCTGGCGCTGTTTGGTTTGTGTGTGCTGGCGATAGCCTTGGCGACTTTGGTATTCAAGGCGCAAACCATCTATCCACTGCTAATTGCGTTTTCTGTACTGGCCGCCGCCAATGGTGCCATTTATCCGATAGTGGTTAACAGTGCGCTGCAACATTTCAGTCAGTGCGCCTCCAAAGCGGCCGGTCTGCAAAACTTTTTACAGATCACCTTGGCATTCGGAGCATCAAGCCTGGTTGCTGTGTGGGCCACGGCCGGGGAAACTGCTATTGCCTGGGGGATCCTGGGGTGCAGTGTGCTGGTATTTGCTGGCTATAAACTGCGTCAGTTTGCCGACTGGTCGCAGGTGAGGGCAGGTTTTACCAAGCCGGATCCGGCGCGTTTGGCAATGCATGCAGAAGAAACACCTAAGGACTGAGTGCAGATTGAGCAAATAGATAAGACCATGACATTTTCTACTTTACAGTCTCAGACGCTCACTATAGTATTTGCAGCGTTCGGAGGGGTGGCAGAGTGGTTGAATGCACCGGTCTTGAAAACCGGCATGGGTTTATAGCCCATCCAGGGTTCAAATCCCTGCTCCTCCGCCATATTCAGAGAAGCCCGCTTGTGCAAACAGGCGGGCTTTTTCGTCTCTCAGTTTTGATGATTGCTGCTAGCTTGGCACCGCTTTGAGGATTGCTGGGTTTATAGCGCCCTTATGCAGGGTTCAAATCCCTGCTCCTTTGCCATATTCAGAGAAGTCCGTTTGTGCAAACAGGCGGGCTTTTTCATTTTTTGATTAAGCAATAATGACGCCGATGGATTAATGCCGTTCACATTAAGTGAACGGCATTACGCATTGCGGACTTTTTTAGTATTTCAGGCTCGGAGCTACAGAACTTAGGTTAGCTATGTAGCAAGTGCCCGCAATAGAAGCCGGCAAACTAGCCACGGGATTTATCCCTTGAGATAGTCCAGCACCACTTGATGGTGATCTTTGGTCTTGAACTTGTCGAATCTGTGGCTGATGGTGCCGTCCTGGTCAATCAGAAAACTCAGGCGGTGCAGACCATCATAAACTTTGCCCATAAATTTTTTCTCGCCCCAGACGCCGAAGGCATCGGCTACTGCGTGATCTTCATCGCTGAGCAGAGTGAAGTTGAGCTCATGCTTATCGATAAACTTGCCCAGTCTCGCCACGGGATCAGTGCTTATTCCAAGCACGGTTACATTGAATTCGTCCAGTTCCGTCTTGCTGTCTCTGAGACCACAGGCTTGCACTGTGCAGCCCGGCGTCATCGCCTTGGGGTAGAAGTACACCAGTACCCGGCCTTTTTTCAGGCAATCTTGCAGTGAAACATTTTCATCGTTTTGGTTTTTAAGGGTGAAGAGTGGCGCTTTATCGCCTGCATTTAAGGTGTTCATGCGTTCAATCCTTTTGATCTTTATTTGGTATAAGTGGGATTCAATCGGCCTTGGGAACCGCAATTCCTTGCATACGTTTGATGTTGCAGGTCAGGGACATCTCTTCGGCCAAGGCTTGAATGCTGGTTTCCAGCTTATCCAATTCGACTTTTTCCGGGATATTGATGGCCAGGAAAACGTGCTGAGTCTGGCTGCCGTCCGGCAACTCTTCCGAATATGAGCGTACCGCACCGAGATCCAAAGATCTGTCTGCCAAAAACTGCGAGATGCGCTTCATGGTGCCACGCTGATCCTGACCATTGAAAGTCACTTCAATACGCGAGATATAATTTTGCGGCGTGTGCTTGGAGGTGCGCTTCATCACTGTCATCAGCTCAAGCTCGACACTGAGACTGGGAAGGCTGGTTTCTATCTTGGTAATGGATGCCCAGGAGCCGGACAACATCATAATTAGAGTAAACTCGTTGCCGAACAGCGCCATGCGGCTGTCAACTATGTCACAGTCGCAATCACTGGCTAATCTTGCCAATTTGCTGACCAGGCCGGGACGGTCGGCGCCCATAGCGGTAACGACCAGGTAGTTGGTCATGAATTTTCCTCATATTTCCGGTATCATAGAGCGAAAACTCAGCCCCTGTGAGCTGAGTTTTTTGTGCAGTCAACCATGCTACCACAACTTATTCGATTTGTTAGCCCTGACAGTGCTTGTCATTGGCTGGCTGCACCAGTACCATAGCGAATCCTGAAATCTTGGGGACATAAGATGATAAACGGAAGCATCGTAGCCTTAATTACGCCCATGCAAGGCGATGGCTCAGTGGATTTTGCAAGTCTCGAGCGTTTGGTGGAATTTCATATCAAACAGGGGACTGATGCCATAGTTGCAGTTGGTACCACAGGCGAATCAGCCACTCTGCCCATTCACGAACACCTTGAAGTGGTGTCGCAAACTCTTTCTTTTGCCGCAGGTCGTATTCCCGTTATCGGGGGTAATGGTGCCAATGCCACCGCCGAAGCCATAGAACTGACCCGGGAATTGTCGAAACTCGACGTGGCCGCCATGTTGGGGGTTACTCCTTACTATAACAAGCCAACACCTAAAGGCTTGGTTGCCCATTATAAAGCGGTTGCAGCCAGCACGGATGTTCCCCAAATTCTGTATAACGTTCCCGGCCGCACTTCGGTTGATATGAAGCCGGAAACCGTTGCCCAGCTTTGTGATGTGCCCAACATCATTGGGGTGAAAGAAGCCACAGGCGACCTCTCCCGGGTGAAGCAACTGCGTGAGCTTTGCGGTGACGATTTTCTGCTGTTCAGTGGCGACGATGCCACGGCGCGTGAATTTTTGGCTCTTGGCGGCAATGGGGTGATCTCGGTTGCCAATAATATCGTCCCTAAGGCATTCAAGGCTATGTGTGATGCGGCGCTGCAAGGAAGATCCGTAGAGGCAAAAGCCATTGATGAATCCCTGAGCGGCTTGTACAGCGCACTCTTTTGTGAGGCAAACCCAATACCGGTTAAATGGGCGGTTCACCGTATGGGACTCATCAGCGAAGGCACAATTCGTTTGCCTCTGACTGAACTTTCCGAAGAGTTTCATGGTCTGTTGCTTAACGCAATGCAAAAAGCCGGGATAGAGGTTGAATAATTTAATGCTAAAGCAAGTTACCCCCTTAGTGATGGTTGTCGCTGTTACAGCCTGCAGTACGCCGATTGATCGTCGCCAGGCCAATGGCGACTTCGAATACGTAGATGCCGGCACTTCAGCACCTTTGGTGATCCCGGAAGGTTTGGACACTCCAAGATTCAGTAAAGAGTTTGAGATCCCGCAAGCGGGCGCCAAAAGCAATCCCGAGTTTGTCGGTGAAAAACTCGATATTCGTCCGCCTTTGCAAGTACTGCCTATGGCGGAAGGCACCCATGTGGAAGAGGGCAGTGACAACATTAAAGTGGTGGTTGAGTCCATTGACAACAGTGTTGATCTCAAACAGGAGATTTACAGTACAGTTAAGGGTTATCTGCAAAAGCAAAGCTATGGCGTAGTCTCTGAAGATTATGATAAAGGCTCTATCGAGACCGACTGGATCGAGACAGAGCAGGTGCTCGATTCTTCCTGGTTTGGCAGCGATAAAGTCTACCAACTGCGGCAGCGTTTTCGTTTTGATGTTGAAGTTCGCCCTCATGGCCGTACCGGTAATTTGCTGATCACACTTATCGACCACGAAGAGCATTATGACGGCTCAGAGCTGCCGGTATTGCTCAGCGGTGAAGACAAGCGCCGTTACACCATAGACATGCTCAACAGTGCTGTGGCCTATATGAGCCTCAAGCGTGAACAGATGATCAAGGCCAACCGCATCAAGCAGAGTCTGGGCATTGATATGTCACTGTCTCAGGGTGGTGACAGTGAGAGCTACTGGGTGGCCGATGCGCCCTTCAAGCGCACCTGGGATCGTCTACGGATAGTACTGCCGGAGCTTGGCTTGGAAGTCGTGGACATGGACTCAAGCAAAGGCTTGTTCTACGTTAATCTGAATGACAACTCCGGCTTCTGGAGTTCCTTGTGGGGCGATAACAAGTTGGCGCTCAAAGAGGGCAGTTATCGTTTGTTGCTGAAAGAAGATGCTGCCAACAAAGAACAGACTGAAATTCGTCTGCACGATGTGGCCGATCAGCCACTCGCCAATGAAACCATTGAAGCCGTTTATCAGAATCTGGCGGAGTTAATGCGCGAAGATCGCAAGGTGCGTTAAGCGCTTCTAGTTTATTGCTGCCGGTTTGATTGGAAAGGCGCCGAATTCGGCGCCTTTTTTATTGCTTGCCAGGCAATAGGGACTTTTAGCCACCAGAGCCCTTCGGCAGTATCAACTAACTCTTCTCTATAACCACTTAATTTGTAATGTTTTTGTGTAATCTTTATGCTGTGCATTCAGTTATACAGAACGAATGATGAAATAAGTCAGTCACTGCTTATATGGCCTTATGCAGAACACTCTTTGTTTTCTGTGGAATTAGGCGGCCGGTATCTCTGGCTGGTAGTGGTTAATGCAGATGTTTTGACTGTGTGTCTATCTATGTCAAATAAATGTAATTTGTAAGTAAAAGTAAAACGTATTGAAGCCGATAAGTCGCAGGGTAAACTGTTTTACCCATAAAACTCTGTACCTTCGGACAATCAATGAAAAAAACAATACTCCTAGTGGTACTACTGGCGGCCGCTGCCATTGGTTATCAACAATGGCATCAGCAGCAAGCCCCGGCGGAGAAAAAGGCCCGCCCGGTACCCAATGTTGTGGTGTATAAGGCCGCCATTCAGGCCGTACGGGATGAAGTGGAAGCACTTGGTACCTCCAAGGCTTATGAATCAGTAACCATCACCCCTAAAGTCAGTGATGTGGTGACCTTGATTCGTTTCGATGATGGTCAGATAGTCAAGCAAGGACAGCTACTTGCTAAACTGCAGGACGCCGAGCAGCAGGCCAGGGTGGAATTGGCCAGGATCAAGGTGCGGGAGAATACCCGTGAGTTTGACCGCATCAGCTCGCTTGTCACCAGCAAGACAGTGGCTGAAACCGAACGCGACCGACTGCAAACCCTGATAGAAAGTGCCAGGGCCGAAGTCGAACAGGCCCAGGCGGCACTGCGGGACAGGCAGATCACCGCCCCCTTCAACGGTCGCCTGGGATTACGCCAAGTCTCGGTCGGTAGCCTGGTGACCCCGGGCGTGGTGATCACCACCCTGGATGATATCTCGGTTATCAAGTTGGACTTTTCGGTTCCCGAGCGGTTTATTCAGGACTTGTTGCCGGGCAAAATCGTGGAAGCCCGTGCGGTAGCCTATCCGGATAAGCTGTTTCGCGGCAAGGTTGTTTCTATCGACAGCCGGGTTAACCCTACCACAAGGGCAGTCGTGGTGCGCGCCGAAATCCCCAACCCGGATGGTCAACTGCTGCCGGGTATGTTGATGAAAGTGAAGCTTATCAAGCAAAACCGTGAGGCGTTACTGCTGCCAGAGTCGGCTATTATTCCTATTCAAAACCGCCACTACCTCTATCTGGCCAACAGCGAAGGTGTGGTAGAACAGCGACAGGTCACCATAGGGCTGCGCAGCCGTGGCTGGGTGGAAATTCTCGAAGGCGTCGAGCTGGGTGAGCAGGTGATCATTCGCGGGATCCTCAAGGTCCGTCCCGGTGACAAGGTCAAGGTGGAGTTCAAGGAACATTTCAGCTTCCTGACGGCTGAAGAGGCGAAGACCACAGCATGATACTGACAGACATTTCCGTTAAACGACCGGTTTTGGCTTCGGTCATCAGTCTTTTGTTGATCGCTTTCGGTCTGGTGTCCTTCGGTAAGTTGCCACTGCGCGAATATCCGGATATTGACCCACCGATAGTCTCGATAGATACCAGTTATCGCGGCGCCAGTGCCTCCGTGGTGGAAAGCCGGATCACTCAACTGATTGAAGACAGGATCAGTGGCGTTGAAGGCATACGCCATATCAATTCATCCAGTACAGACGGCCGCTCTTCCGTGGTGCTGGAATTTGATATCGACCGCGATATTGAAGCCGCGGCCAACGATGTCCGCGACCGTATTTCAGGTTTGCTCGATAACCTGCCGGAAGAGGCCGATCCGCCGGAAGTACAAAAGGCCAATGGCGGTGATGAAGTGATCATGTGGCTTAATCTGGTGTCGGATCAGATGACCACTTTGCAACTCACCGATTATGCCCGTCGTTACCTCACCGACAGATTCTCCGTCATCGACGGGGTGGCCAATATGCGTGTCGGTGGCGGCAAGGTCTACGCCATGCGGGTCTGGATTGACCGCCAGGCGCTGGCAGCCCGTAACCTGACGGTGGCCGATATCGAAGCGGCGCTACGATCGGAAAACGTCGAACTGCCGGCCGGCTCCATCGAATCCAAAGAGCGCCACTTTACCGTGCGGCTTGAGCGTAGCTTTCGCACCGCCGAAGACTTTGCCAACCTGGCGCTGACCCAAGGGGGCGACGGTTACCTGGTTAAGCTCGGAGATGTGGCTCAGGTCGAAATTGGCTCGGAGGAAGAGCGGATCATGTTCCGCGGTAACGGCGAGGCCATGATAGGCCTTGGGGTCTCCAAACAGTCTACCGCCAATACTTTGGAAGTGGCGCGGGCAGTGAATAAACTGGTGGATGAGATCAACCCGACTCTGCCCCAGGGGATGGAGATCAAACGCTCCTACGACAGCTCGGTATTTATCGAAGCCTCTATCGACGAGGTTTATCAGACGCTGTTTATCGCCATTATTCTGGTGATCATCGTCATCTACCTGTTCCTTGGCAGTGTGCGCGCCATGTTGATCCCGGCGCTAACTGTGCCCGTATCGCTACTAGCCACTTTTATCGTGCTTTACGCCTTGGGATACACAATTAACCTCTTGACCCTGCTGGCGATGATCCTGGCCATCGGCATGGTGGTGGATGATGCCATCGTGATGCTGGAAAACATTCACCGCCGTATCGAAGAGGGCGACAGTCCACTGAAAGCCGCTTTCCTCGGCGCCCGAGAGGTGGCCTTTGCGGTTATTGCTACTACGGCGGTATTGGTGGCGGTATTTATGCCGATCACCTTCCTTGATGGCGATCTCGGCAAGTTGTTTAAAGAGTTTGCCGTCACCATGAGTGCTGCCGTGTTGTTTTCCTCGATAGTGGCCCTGACACTCAGCCCCATGATGTGTTCCAAGCTGCTTAAACCCGCGAGCCAGGATACCTGGCTGATGCGCAAGGTCGATAAGGGAATGAACGCTCTGGCAGGCTTTTACAGCCGCAGTCTTACCGGCGCCATGAAGCATCCCTTGTTGGCTTCCCTTTTGGTGGTGGTGGCTCTCGGGGCCAGTGCCTACATGGTTAAACAGATCCCGCAGGAGTTTGCTCCTCAGGAAGACAGAGGCTCAATGTTCCTGATGGTCAATGGCCCGGAGGGCGCCAGCTATGAATATATTGAAGCCTATATGAACGAGGTGGAACAGCGTTTGATGCCTTTGGTCGACAGCGGCGAAGTCAAACGTTTGTTGATCCGTGCGCCTCGCGGTTGGGGCGGCTCGGCCAACTTCTCCAACGGTATGGCGATCATAGTACTCAATGATTGGGGCCAGCGCCGTCCCGCCAAGGAGATCATCAATGATATCCGTGGCAGGCTCGCCGATCTCGCCGGCGTCAGGGCATTTCCCGTGATGCGCCAGGCCTTTGGCCGCGGTGTCGGTAAACCTGTACAGTTTGTCATTGGCGGTCCCAGTTATGAGGAGCTCGCCAGATGGCGCGACATTATGCTGGAAAAAGCGGCGGAAAATCCCAATCTGGTCGGTTTGGATCATGACTACAAGGAAACCAAGCCTCAGCTCAGAGTCGTCATCGATAAAGACAGGGCGGCGGATCTCGGGGTCTCCATTGCTCATATCGGGCGTACGCTTGAGTCCATGTTGGGTTCGCGCCTGGTAACCACCTTTATGCGCGACGGTGAAGAGTATGATGTGATCATTGAAGGCAACCGCGAAAGCCAGAACACCGCCTCGGATATGCAGAATATCTATGTGCGCTCAGATCGCAGTAAGCAGCTGATCCCGCTCTCGAATCTGGTGAGCATAGAGGAGTTTGCCGACGCCAGTCAGCTCAATCGTTACAACCGGATGCGGGCGATAACCCTGGAGGCCAGTCTGGCGGAAGGTTATAGCCTGGGTGAGGCGCTCGATTATCTCAATGATTTGGCCCACACCTATCTACCGGCAGAAGCCTTGATAAGTTACAAAGGCCAGTCGCTCGACTATCAGGAGTCCGGCAGCTCCATGTACTTCGTGTTCCTGTTGGCGCTGGGAATTGTGTTCCTGGTATTGGCGGCGCAGTTTGAAAGCTATATCCACCCTATGGTGATCATGCTGACTGTACCGCTGGCAACCGTGGGCGCCTTGGTGGGCCTGCTGCTGACCGGCCAAAGTCTGAATATCTACAGCCAGATAGGCATCATCATGTTGGTAGGGCTGGCGGCCAAAAACGGCATTCTTATCGTCGAGTTTGCCAATCAGCTCAGGGATAAGGGACTTGAGTTCGACGCCGCTATTTTGCAGGCAGCCAACCAAAGGCTCAGACCGATACTGATGACAGGTATAACCACGGCCGCCGGCGCCGTGCCTCTGGTGCTTGCCCAAGGTGCCGGCGCCGAGACCCGTTTTGTTATTGGTGTGGTGGTGCTCTCCGGCATCTTGCTGGCTACAGTGTTTACCCTGTTGGTGATCCCTGTGGCTTACTCACTATTTGCCCGCCGGTCCAGCTCACCGGAAGCTGTGGCTCAACAGTTGGAAAAGGAACTGGCAGAATGACGCTATAGAGCCCAAGTGCCGACTTGGGCTCTGCAGCGCTTGAAGAATAAAAGCCTCAAGGTCTTGTTTTTGTTATTGGAAAGGCCGGTGAAATACAGGGGATTACTTCAAAACGATAACCATAGAGTGTTTGGTGATCCTGCTGGATTTGCAGTAACTCATAATCATTAAGCTCAACAGCATGGGCAGACTCAGCCAACTGACAGCGGCTACGGCCATCTGCCTCCATACCGAAAGCGAAATCCGCTACCAGTTGTCTCACTTTTTGGCGATAGGCCGCGGTAAACCTTGAATAAACTGCAGCTTCCTCCTCGGCTTTAACCGACTCAGGACGATCAGCGTTATCCTCATTAATGGCGTTTCCCTCGTGAGTTTCATCCTTCAAATTCACATGGTCAGTGTTATCAGCATCAGCTTTCGATTGGTTAGTATTACTCAATTGCTTATTGTCCGGTTTGAATTGACCATTGAAGGAGAAACTCACGCCATCATCATCAAGTCGAACACGGCTCTCAATAAAATGTTCCATATCTATCAATAACATAAGATGATGAAGGATTAAAAAAGACAATGTGAGTCTGACAAATGCTGTACTGACGGGATAAGCGTATTTCGGCTGCCACTTGAAACCAATGAGCCCTACCAATTTAAGCAATAATAGGCCTGCCAGATAGAAAGGTAACAGCATTTGTAATAATAACAAGGCGATACTACTGGTGATAACCATCCAAACCGGGAGTTCAAGTAACAGGGCAAAGTTATGCGTATAGTTAAAATGTGCCGCAGAAACCCCTGTGACTTCATTAACTATGGCACCACTGCTGGCCAGGGAAAAGTTGGCAATGGTGGCATAAAATAGCAGTATCATGGCTTTGCCGGCTAATGAATGCCACAGCTTGTTAAATAATGGCCAAAACTCAATAATCAATGCACTTACCGTCAGCAAAGTTGGTAATGCCGGATGGTCTTCATAAAACGGTAAGCTGAAAAGGGCCAGCAGATAGAGCTTTTGAGCTATGGTTAATTTGGCAAGTCGCTGGCTTATCTCTGAGTGAAGTCGACGGGTAAAAGCTAAAAACTGATGTATTAGTGGACTGAACCACCGACTAACCTGAAGTATTCTCATTAAAACTCACTGATTGAATAGCATAGGATATTGTTGCAATGCTACCAAAATACAACCATTGAGCAACATAACTCTTTGAGGGCACGTCAAGTAATTAAATTATAAAAGCCTATTATTCAATTGTTTATGTTATTAATCAACCTGCCGGAGTACTGTTGCAGGAGTCTCTTAATTTTTGCCACCAATGTACATGACGTTTGAGTTCATCATTGAGACGTGCATTTAGGAGGTCTTTCGGACCACCTGTGGTTTCGGCAAAGAAATATTCAATGCGTTCAGCATGAGGTGTTCCTTGATAGAGACTTTGCAACATGTTGCCCAAGCGTCGCTGTATGTGACGACTGTGACTCAGTTGCTGCTGTATCGGTCCGGTGAAGTTTCGTACTAGTATTCGCTGCAATATCTCCTGACGTTGTTTGCTATGGCCGGGACGGCATAAAAGAAGAGCTAGCTGTGGTTCCAACCAATCGTTAAGCTGCATTAACCAAAGAAGGCTGATCGACTGGCTTCGCATGTTACGGGCGATAATCCGGCTGCGCGCCAATTCAGTCAGTGCAGAGTCAAGGTTTGTGACATCCAATGCGTGCCAGGAAATACGGCCAGATTGTGCCAGCTCTATATCGGTTTTGAGTTTCACCAAGTTGGCTAGCGCCAATTCGGTTTCGGTTAGTCCGGCAAGGGGGGATCTACGTGAAAGTGAATCATGGCTGATGAACAGGAGTTTATCCAAAGCTCTGTCTTTTAATAACATCCAGTAGAACCAATCCATCAGCTCTCTTTGTTTCTGTAACTTGGCTTCCGTCAACAATCGTCTGCTTTGATCATCAAGGCTGAGGCTTTGCAAACAAGCCGGTGCAGCCTGAATAAAGGCCAGTTGATACTTAAACTGTTCGCTGGGCTCGGCTACTTTACCAAGAATTGAGTTGTGGTCTGCTATGAGCTCACCCAGACGACAATGCATCAACCCCAGGCTGTTCAGCAATGGCAATGACATTCTTGTGGAGGGAGCTTGTATCTCGCCGACGCTATTCAAGAGGCGATTATCCTTGGGAAGATAATCAGGGGCGATAAAGCTTTGTTCAGTGACTCGGCTAAGACGCTCCGCGTAGTCATGCCATAGCGCTTGTGTGTTATCTTGACAAGCGGTCAGGCCCAGCGCAATCCCAATTAGAAGACTGCAACATTTGGAAAATCTGACAGGAACCAACATGGTAATCACCTTGAGAAAGGGAGCGGCTTATCGACCTTAAGCTGTTCATATACCTTAGGCTCTCCATATAACGGTGACTAGCAATGATTTTGAGTCATCAGGAGACAAGTGGCCATAAACAGGGGTAAAAGCTATCCGTGGGGATTAGTCTTTTAGAATGATACCTCTTATTAATGGGGGCTGCTTTAGCTGAAAATTTGGTTTAACAAAATATCAGTCTCTTTTTTCATCAAGATCTTTCTGTGCAAATTTGCTACAATGTTTGCTCACCTTATATTGACCTTTCCTCGGAGACTATACGTCCGGGGGGATTCTGTTTGCCCAGACCCGACTGAAAAGCTACCGCCAATCTGCCGCGGCAGGAATACTTTTCCCTGCCGCTATCGCCACTAAAAGCGGAAGCGACTTTACAGCCAGGTCTCTCGCATTTGCTTCTTAAAAGGAAATGGAAGCAAAAGGTGAAGCTACTGCCCGAGCTGGACGGGCAAGGTCGGGCCCGTCAGGACCTTGGATACATAGTCAGAAGCGACCTATCGGAGGTAAATGCATTATGACAATAGCTGACGTATTGACAGAGAAACACTCACCACTTTATCACACCGAAGATAAGACGGTTGTCTCCCATACCCAAAGGGATGAAGGCGACTGGATCCAACACACACTGATGTTGGAAAATTGCGACGCACCATTTCGTTTCAAACGCCCCAAAAAATACCGTTCGCTCAAAGGCGCCAGAGTATCGGTCGATTATTATCCCCAAACCACTATAGTAGCCGGATTTGAGATGGAAACCATGAAAGTGGTACGGATCCGCCGTTGCTGAAAGTTGATGCCGGAATGCCTGCTCCAATGTTAGTATTTTGTGTTTCTGGTGGCCGTCTTTGAACCCGGGTGTCCAACCTGGGTATGACCCGCCAATGTCGCGCCTTGAAAGGATATTCCGGCCTGATGAAACTTGCTGTTATTGTCTCTCTTACTCCTTGGCTTCAGCTGTTGTCGATTACTCTGTCTCGGCTATGTCAAAGTCAAACAAGGCTTGTTTTTCTGCCTCTGCTATTGGTAGTTGGCCAAAGCCTGGCTGCAGAGCAAACGAATAAGGGTCAGATTGAAGTTCCGATCAGAGAGCTTGTTGTCACCAACTCAGGTTCCTGGAAACCGTTTTCTTACCTGAATGATGCCGGTGAACCCAGCGGCATGTTAGTGGATATTTGGCGTGAATATGCCAAGGCCAATCGAGTCAAAATCCGATTCATATTGACCGATTGGCAACACTCGCTGGATTTGGTTCGCAGCGGTCAGGCCGATATTCATGCCGGATTGCTTTGGTCTCAGGAAAGAGAGCATTATCTCGATTATGCCCAGGGGCTACTTGGCATAGAGAGTCAACTGTTCTTCAACCAGGCATTGCTCGGTACAGAGCCTGGCCGTTATCTGGATAGCGGTGGTGAAGTGGGAGTGGTGAGCGGCGGCTATGAAGAGGCTTTCGTTCGTCGAGAGTTTCCAAATACCAGCTTAATTGTTTATGCCAGTAACGAGCAGATGCTCAAAAGTGCAGTAGCGGGAAGGTTAAAAGCCTTTGTTGCTGATCTCCAGGTTGCCAATTTCTACCTTTACACCTCGCAAGAACCTACACTTTTTGTTCCGGTTCGTCATCTTTACAGTGCTCAAATTCGCTCGGCCGTCAAAGAGGGGAATATCACTTTACAGGAAGAAATTCGGCAAGGATTGGCGCGCATTCCTGATGCCGAATACCAAAGGATCCTAAATCGTTGGATGTATGTGGAAACGGTTTATCCACGCTATCTATTGCAAGTTGTTTTGGCTTTGCTTTTTCTGGCTGTCATAAGCTACGTATTTATGCTTCGTCGCACTGTGGCTATCCGCACTGCAGAACTGGAAGCAGTTAACGCAGAGTTGCTTCATTTGGCGGCAACCGATAGCCTGACAGGAATAAGCAACCGACGGGCATTTATGGAGGCATTGGAACAAGCTTGCGACAGCCGCAGTTACGATAGTTTAACCCTGTTGCTGTTTGATATTGATGATTTTAAAAGGATCAATGACAGTTATGGTCATCTTGTAGGGGATGAGCTCATCTGCCAACTGGTACAGAGGGTGGCAACTCTTTTGCCAGAAGATGCCGTATTTGCCCGGGTAGGCGGAGAGGAGTTCTGTATCCTGCAATTGGGGATGACAGAGAGCGGAACCCAAAAGCTGGCAAGGAGTTTATTGTTGTCCGTAGGACAAGCACCATTTTCGACCAAAGTGGGCGAACTGCCACTCAGTATTAGCATAGGAGCCGTCTACGCAGATCCGGGAAGTCGAGATCCGCTTTCGGTACTTGCCGATGCCGATCGCTTGATGTATCAGGTTAAGGCGTCCGGACGTAATGATCTGCTGTTCCGACGTTTCTGATAATAACTGATTGTCGCCAGAGGCCTGGTTCTTATGCAGTTATTTTAATAGTCTTTATCAAGCTCAGACTCAGTCAAGTACCATAAGTAGTCTGTACTCATCCAAAGCGTATTGGTCTGTCATGCCGCTGATATAATCCTGCAGTAAACGGCACCTATGATAAAATTCAGGATACTGATTGGTTTCAATGGCTCTTTTATAGGTGGCCAGGTGTTTACCAGGCAGCTTATGGAATAGCCGGGTTTCGATAAGCGCAGTTTTGGGCTGCCCTTGTACCAGTTTGCTAAACTCATCCTCGCTCAATGCCAGCAGGGAACGATAGTTATCCAGTAAACCTGTTATGATCCTGTATCCCTGTAGCTCAAGTTTCTCCACTTCCCGATGGCAAAATACCTGTTTAATAGCGACTTGCTTGAGCGTTTCTGTAATGGCGTGCTCATAGCCGCCATCTTCAAGCAGCGACTCGTTCAGGTTGCCGTGGTACACAGTATCAATATTGTCGATAAAGCGCTTGGCGGCATGATTGACCAAAGGGTGTATCAGCCGAACCCGGAGGAAAGTAAAGAACTGGCTTTGTTGGTTGATTGCCAGGTGACGGGCGCTGCTGTCTGCCGCTTCAATCGATTTACTCATAAAGTCCTGGTGTCCGAGAGCGTCTTGCTTGACTGCAATTTGCCGCTGGTATTCGGCTATCAGACTCTGTTTTAGGGTATCCAACTCTATAATGCCTTTTTCCACCGCATCTTCAATGTCAGCAAGGCAGTATGAAATATCATCGGCGGCCTCCATGATGTAACTCACTGGGTGACGACAACCGGGCGTCATTTCCATGGCTTGTGTCAGTTCGGCAACAAAGCTGGACTCACTGGCGTAATAACCAACTTTTTTCATCAAATAGCTATGCTCAGGACTGGCTTTATCTTTCACTAGCGTGCCCGGGCGAGTGTATTTCAAAATGCCGGCCAGTTGACTGTAGGTGAGGTTGAGCCCTAACAAGGTGTGGATTAAGCGTATACCTTGGGCATTACCCTCAAAATGAGATAAATCTTGAATTAATTCAGGATACTCGGAATCAAACCCTGAAGGAACAAGAGAAGTAAGATTACGACTGAACCAATGACTGATAGCGGCTTCACCGAAGTGACCAAAGGGAGGATTACCGACGTCGTGCATCAGACAACTCATTTCTACCAGGGTTTCCAGTTGCCGCTCCAATTCTTGCAGACCGTATAGCTCAGCATCCGGCCCCAGGTATCTAAATATCCTCTGTGCGATAAAGCGTCCAACTTGTTGTACTTCCAACGAATGTGTCAAACGACTTCGTACCGCGGCATTGCGCTCCAGCGGGAATACCTGAGTCTTTTGCTGTAGACGGCGAATGGCGGCCGAGTTAATGATACGGCCGCGATCACTCTCCAGTGCCAACTGCAGTTTTTCTGGATTATCGACCCGAGCGTCCACTTTGCCAAATGGACGTTGTGCTGTAATTTTACGACGAAAATCTATCTCAGAAAATGTGGATGACACCGAGAAAACCTCCAAATAAGTGGTTGCCTGAAAAAGAAAAAACTCAGCAATTTGTAAGTACTTTCAATGTGCCACAGTTTATCCCATGGAGCCAATTTGTGACACTCTATGTAAATTTGCGATGAGTTCGATAGCGTCTTTGGCGATCGCAGAGTACTATCCTGACAAATCCTTTGTCAGAGAAGTGTTAATGCTCAAGTCTTTAAGTGTGATGTTGCTGCTTATTTTAGCGGCGACCCTCGGTTTCCTGGTGTTCCATGGCGATGATACCATGCCGGACAGACTCCAAGGGGAGTGGACAACCGGTTGTCTCAGTGACGAAAAACTGGGTAAGGAGTTTATCATGCGCTTTGAGGAAAACCGCTACCATAGTGTGGCTAATCTCTATGATAATAACCAATGCACAGGCGTGCCGCTGAGTCAGATAAAGGGCAGTGCTTATGTTGAATCCATTGGGGATAAAATCACGACTTGTGAAGGCCTTGAAGCAGATGAAGCCATGCTGTATTGGGATGAACTGGGGGATGCCAAAGCGTTTGTCTATTACATCAATGAACAAGGAGAACTGTTGACCGGACGGCCCAATGAAGACAAGAGTGCAGCGGCTCAGTGGTGTCTCGATCAGGACGCCAAGTTCCACCGTAGTAAATAATCCAACCAAGCTACAGGGGATGGGGCAGATTTGTTCCAGCCCCATCTGGGCTGACATTCGCCATTCGACGAAAAGCCATTCAGATCCTGGCAGTATTTCGTATTTTAATGGTCGTCGTAATATGCGGTAATGGTTCCGAACAAGCAATGGCAGCTTGTTCGGATAATAGCGTGATCAGGGCTGATAAACGCCCACTACTTCAATACGTTGACTCGAGTCTGCATGTTTTGCTGCATTATCGAGATCGATATGGCCGCTGTTGCTGACATCCATAAAGTCAAAGGCTGGTAAATCTGCTTCGGCAACTTCACCGCTGGCAGGAGCATCCGGATTACGCTCCAGAGCCAAAAAGTCAAACACGTTTCTATCAACGCCTTGGGATGGTGCAGTATTTTGCATCGCAGTAAAAATGGTTTCGATGCGGCCGGGGAACTGTTTGTCCCACAGCTTGAGCATATTTTTGACCTCGGCGCGCTTGAGGTTTTCCTGGGAGCCGCAAAGGTTACATGGAATGATAGGGAAGGCTTTCAGCTTGGCGTATTCGGCAATGTCTTTTTCACGACAATAGGCGAGGGGACGGATCACCATATTGGCCCCGTCATCCGATAGCAGCTTGGGTGGCATGGCCTTCATCTTGCCACCATAGAACATGTTAAGGAACAGGGTTTCTATGATGTCGTCTCTGTGGTGGCCGAGTGCTATCTTGGTGGCTCCTATTCGCTGGGCAAACCCATAAAGGGTACCGCGGCGCAGCCTGGAACAAAGCGAGCAGGTGGTCTTGCCTTCGGGGATCTTATCTTTGACTATCGAATAAGTGTCTTTTTCAAGAATATGGTAGGCCACGCCTAGGCTATCCAGATACGCCGGCAGCACTTCTTCCGGGAAGCCGGGCTGTTTCTGATCCAGATTGACGGCGACAATTTCAAACTGCACAGGTGCACGCTGCTGCAGATTCAACAAAATGTCCAGCATGGCATAGCTGTCTTTGCCGCCGGAGAGGCAGCACATCACGCGATCGCCTTCTTCAATCATATTGTAATCGGCAATGGCGCTGCCTACTTCGCGGCGTAAACGCTTTTGCAGTTTGTTGAGACGAGTGATTTGTTTCTTATCCAGCTCTTGCATAACTTCAGACATAAAAAAATAAGCGCCCAGTAACACTATGGTTCAGGGCGCGTATTATTCCAGCTAAAGCCGGTCGGGTAAAGGGGCGACTCAGGCCAGAGGCGACTTATAACCGTCGGGTTTGACCGCCAGCAGATCGCAGTTGACCGAATCTATCACATGTTCTGCTGTGTTGCCGATAAGCGCGGCAGAGAATCCGGTACGACCCACAGTGCCGAGAACAACCAATTCGGCGTCCAATTGCTCTGCCAGCTCAGGGATAACATCCTCAGGCAGACCTTCTTTCACGTGACAGTGGGCGGTATCAACCCCGTAGCTGTTGGCCAGATAATTGACCCGTTGCTCGTGCTGCATGCGAATGGTTTCGTTGTAAGTGTGGGCATCAAAGTCCGGCAGTTCAATCGCCAGGTTGACCGGAGTTCCCGGATAACCGTTAACCAGGTGCACCTCGGCATCGAACTTGGCTGCAAGCTCTTGAGCATGTTCAATGATCTTGCCGTTCAGGGATTGATGTTCTTCATCTTCAGAAGCAACGTTAACGGCGCAGAGAATTTTACCTTTTACCGGCCAGTCATGCTGTTTTACCAGCAACACAGGTACGGGAGCCTTACGCAACAAGTGCCAGTCGGTGGGGGTGAAAATAACCGCTTTGAGTTTGTCGTGCTCATGGGTGCCTTTGACTATCAGGTCATATTCTCCCTGAATGGCAAAGTTGATGATGCTCTCAAACGGGCGGTTGTGCCACAGTACTTCACTGTCTATCTCGAGTCCGGCTTGCTGGTGCGGTTTGAGCAGATCAGCGATCCAGGCTTTACGTTGGTTAATCACCCCTTGACGCATGGCCTCACGTTCCTGATTGGAAAGAATTGAGGTCATTTCATAGGAGAAATCAAAGATAGACAGAAAGACAGTGATCTTGGCCTTGCTGCGGGTGGCGAGTTCCACCGCGCGGGCAAGAGCAGGTTGCTGTTCTGATGTAGGGTCGACTACGACCAATAGCTTTTGATAGTCCCTCATGGCTTTTTCCTTATTCCGCAGGATATACCTATATCATGCGATATTGGCTGTGATTTGTATTGCTTGAGATCAATATATTGAATCGCTTGCTATCTTGCTATCCGGGCAGCTCCAGCCAACCTGTCGAGCTCTTCCAGATCCAGTATAGTGATATATTTGCCTTTCACTTCAATTAGTCCGGCCTTTTGGAACCGTCCCAGCAAACGACTGATAGTTTCTACCGTCAGGCCAAGATAGTTGCCTATATCACCACGGGTCATGGTGAGGCGAAATTCCCTAGGGGAGAAGCCACGGCTGCCAAAACGAGCGGCCAGGTTACTGATGAAAGCGGCCAAGCGTTCCTCGGCATTCTTTTTGCTTAGCAGCAGGATCATCCCTTGGTCACTCATGATTTCATTACTCATCAAGCGCATGATCTGTTGTCTGAGTTTGGGCATGGTACCTGAGAGCTCATCCAGAGTATTGAAGGGGATTTCACAGACCATAGAGGTTTCCAGGGCCTGGGCAAAACTCTGGTGTGACTGGGCATGGATACCGTCAAAGCCTATGACATCACCGGCCAGATGGAAGCCGGTGATCTGCTCATCACCCTGTTCTGTGATGGTATAGCTTTTAATCGTTCCGGAGCGAATAGCATATAGAGACTTTAGCGGATCTCCGGACTTGAACAGCTGTTCACCTTTCTGAATGGGTTTCTTGCGTTCGATAATGTTGTCAAGCTGATCCAACTCATTAGTGTTGAGCGTAAAGGGAATACACAAGGTCCCCATGCTGCAATCATGACAATGAATGGTACAGCCCCCGGCAGCAGGGCGACGATGCTTGTTGTTGTCTATTGTCATAGTCTTTCTCAAGTAAAGCGACTCTTCCCATGTTAAACCAATTCACTGACCCCGGCTAGTCGAGCTGAGCCAAGGCGATATAGAGTGTTTGGATCCCGAATCCAACCAAGAGTAAACCGGCAATTAAACGCACGGCGCGCTTTTGAGCCCAGTCGGCCAGCGCCTTGGCGGCAACCCCGGCGCTGAGCAGGGCAGGTAATGTTCCTAAACCGAAACAAAGCATAATAAGCGCGCCCTGGCTGGCGCTGCCGCTGGCCACGGCCCAGGTAAGAGTGCTGTATACCAGCCCACAAGGCAACCAGCCCCATACCATACCAGCCAATAAAGCCTGCCCGGGGTGAGTCACGGGTAACACTTTTTGGGACAATGGTTTAAGTAAATGCCACAATCCCTGACCCAGGCGCTCAATCTGCACCAGCCCTACCCAGATGCGGGCAATATAGAGCCCCATGGCGATCATCATCACACCGGCAATGAGCCTGAGCACCAAGAGGTAAATATCGATATCAAACAGCATGCCAAGCCCGGCTGCAGAACCGCCCACCAAAGCGCCGGCCAGGCTGTAACTGAGAATACGGCCAAGATTATAGGGAAGCAGAAACGAGAGTTGTTGCGCCAGCGGATTCTGGCCTCGACGGGCAGCGGGAAGCTGGCTCGAAAAGGCGCCCACCAAACCACCGCACATACCAAAGCAGTGTCCGGCTCCCATTAGGCCCACTAAAAAGGCACCTGTGAGGTTATATTCCATTGCCTCTATCCTGAGGAGCTTGAGTGACTTCAGTTTCAGCCGTTTGAGATTGCTCCTGTTGCGTCTTGCTGTCCATAGGTTCCTCATCAAACAGAATCGACACACTGTGGCGCTCAAGATCGTCAAATTGATCCGATTTTACCGCCCAGAAAAACACACCAACAGCAATCAGCACAAACAGCATGGCGATGGGGATTAGTACGTAAATAATACTCATAAGCGGACCCTGAGAAGTCTGAGGCTGTTGCTGACAACGATCAGCGAACTGGCCGACATGCCGATGGCGGCGATATATGGTGCGACATGACCTGTTACGGCCAGAGGCAGTATAAGAAGGTTATATCCCAAAGCCCAGGCAAGATTTTGACGAATGATACGATTGGCTTTGCGGGCAACGGCTATGGCTTGGGTAAAGCGCCACAGATGATCGCCAAGCAGAATCAGATCAGCACTGTTTTTCGCCAGCGCGGTGCCACTGCCCATGGCGATAGAGAGATCGGCGCCGGCAAGCACTGGGGCATCATTGATGCCATCGCCGAACATGGCTACCTTATGTTGTTGTTGCAAACTGCGTACATAGTCGAGCTTGTCTGCCGGGCTCATGTCTGCGTGCACTTCAGTTATGCCAACTTGCCGGGCCAGAGATTCGACATGGGGCCGGGTATCACCGCTGGCAATCGCCAGACGGATATTGTTTGCCTTGAGTGCCTCGACCGTATCCTTGGCGTCTTCTCTCAGCCTGTCTTGCAAAATAAAACTGGCCACCAAACCTTGCTCATCGGCGAGGAACACCTGTTGCTGCTGACTTGGCGCAAACTTGATACCGACAAACTCGGCGTTGCCTATCTTAAAATCGCGACCATTGATTTGGCCGCTGATGCCGCGAGCCACTTGATGATGCACGTTTTCAGCCTCAAGTGTGCCCCCATAAGGGCTGAAAGCCAGAGCTATCGGGTGCAATGAACCGGCTTCGAGCGCTGCCGCCAATTGTTTTACCTGCAACTCGCTGTACTCAGCTTCACGGCCTTTGTTGATGCGGGTTTCCAATAAGGTCAGATTACCGCAGGTGAGGGTGCCTGTCTTGTCAAAGACGACAGCATCAATTTGTGGCAATTTTTCAAATACCCCCGCTTTACGGGTAATCACCCCGAGGCGGGTAAACAGTGCCGTAGCACAGGTCACAGCAGTCGGGGTTGCCAGGGCCAGCGCGCATGGGCAGGTAGCTACCAATACAGACAGCGTGACCCAGAAAGCATCTTCGGGTGAGAACTGGTGCCACACCAGATAAGTGATAGCCGCTATGCTGAGTATGGTGCCGGTGAAATAACGCGACAGCTTGTCGGCCGTCATGGCGACGGCGGGTTTGTTATTGGAGGCCAGTTCCTGCAAGCGGATGATTTCTGCCACCAGTTGATCTTGGCCTATGGCGTTCACCCGTACTTTCAGTGGTTGATCCTGATTGATGGTACCGGCATAAACCTGGTCTCCAGGCTGTTTGCTCTGCGGCATCTGCTCGCCGGTAAGCATGGCCTCGTTGACCGCAGAATGGCCGTGCTCAACCGAGCCGTCGGCGGGGATCACTTCCCCCGGTCTTACCAGCACCAAGTCGCCTATTTGCAGACGTTTGGCGGGGATCTCTTCGTTGCTGCCATCTTCCGCAATACGTTGGGCGGTCAAGGGCACCAACTTATGCAGGTTACTCGAACTGACCGAGGCTTTCTGCCGCGCCGCCTGTTCAAAATAGCGCCCAAGCAACAGGAAGAAGGTGAACATGGACACAGACTCGAAATAGACTTCGCCAGTGCCTTGTACTGTCGCAATACAGCTGGCGATATAGGCGCCGCAGATGGCGATGGAGACAGACACATCCATATTGAGCCTGCCGGCAAGCAGGGCCCGCAGCGCACTGAAATAAAAAGGCTGCGCCGAATAGAACACCACAGGTGCGGCAAACATCATGCTTACCCAGCGGAAATAGTCGCGATATTCCACTTCAAGCCCGGTAAAGTAACCGGCGTACAGCGCCAGGGCAAACATCATCACCTGCATGGTGGCAAAGCCCGCCAAGCCAAGCCTCAGCAGAAACTTACGGCTGTTCTTTTTACTCTGAACTTCCTGATCATCCAACTGATAAGGCGCCGCCTGATAACCGATACGGCCGATTTGATTAAGTATTTCAGACAGCTTAATGTCGGCCGGACGCCAACTGATGAGGGCTCTTTGGGTGGTGGAGTTAACCTGCACCGAATCTATGCCGGGCAACTGTTTAACTTTATGCTCGATGAGCCAGGCGCAGGCGGCACAGGTAATGCCGTCAATCGATAGCGAGACTGAGGTTTGATTGCCTTGATCATGCACAAAATCCTGCTGCACTTCGGGAAGATCGTAGGCACTGAAGGTCTTGAGCTCGTCCGGCACCAGAGCGTTTTGCCTGCTGCCGGGTTCGGAGCGAAATTTATAGTAATTGGTCAGTCCGGCATCCATGATGGCCTGAGCCACTGCCTGACAGCCAAGACAACACATGGGCTGAGCCTGACCATCAATCACTGTACTGAACTGCATACCCGTGGTCACGGGCTCCCCACAATGAAAACAGACTGTATGTGTCATGACAGCACTCAATTGAGCCAGTAGGTTTTATCCGCTTCTATTTGCAGTCTTTGCTGCAAACGCCATTTACGGTCAAATCCTTCGATTCGCACAACCCAGGCGCCATCAAGCGACTCATTGGGGATATAGCGATAGACCTTGGAGGCATCAGCCGTCAGCATTTGGGTAAAATCCTTTTCTGCCAGAGTTGGGTGGTAAAACTCCAGATTCATTGCCGCGAGATATTCCGGGCCGCCGTGTTGGGTTATCAAAAGTTCACCATTATGCCATTCAAGGGAAAACTGCATCCCCAGTTGACGGGCATATTGAATTTTGTGGATGTCCTGGTTAATTGCCTTACCGTTTTTATAGTAGTCGTCGGCAACCAGGGAATCGGAGTTGGTGAGGGCAATACGCAGAGTGGCAAAACTGGCTATAACGGCGCACATGGGCAAAACGATAAGAAACCAAGGCCAGAACTGCTTATACCAGGCTTGTGGAGCGCTCATACTGTTTACCTACTATTCTATTTGGGCGGCTATTCTATCGCGAAAGCGGTTTTTTAAAAACAAAGGCCCCGAAATTATCGAGGCCTTTGAAAAGTCAAGCGAACTTACTTCTCTGCCTGATGTGACAAGCTGTATACGTAAGCGGCGATAACGTGAACTTTCTCTTCACCGAGAACGTCTTTCCAAGGTGGCATAACGCCACTGCGGCCGTTCTTGATGGATTCCATTATCACGCCACGGCTGCCGCCGTAGAGCCAGACATTGTCGGTCAGGTTAGGGGCACCCATCAGCTTGTTGCCTTTGGCGTCCATACCGTGACAGGCAAAACAGCCCTTCATGAATGAACCCTGGCCTTTGGCAGCCAAAGCCGCGTCGTGTTCACGACCGGACAGGCTAATCACATATTCGGCCAAACCTTCAATCTCGCTGTCATCGATAGGCAGACCACCTTTAGGTGGCATCATACCGTGACGACCGTTCATTATGGTGGTCTTGATGGTTTCCAACTCGCCGCCGTACAACCAGTCACCGTCGGTCAGGTTAGGGAAACCTTTGCCACCACGACCGGCAGAGCCGTGACACTGGGCACAGTTCTGCAGGAACAGACGGCCACCTACTTTGAGAGCTTCTTCGTTCTTAACCAGCTCGGCCAATGGCGTTGCTTTATAGGCTTCGAAGATAGGGCCGTACTTCTCATCGGCAAGCTTCACTTCCTGATCGTACTGCACCCAACGGCCTTCTTCTGTTGCGTCGGCAATCGCCTTGGCAGAGTCGGCCTTGATGCCTTGCTCTGTACCTATGCTCTGGTTGGAACTACTCCAGCCGAGCAGGCCTTTGTAATTACCCAGGCCTGGGTAGAGTACCAGGTAGAGCAGACCAAAGACGATGGTGATATAAAAGAGATAGCTCCACCATTTAGGCAGTGGGTTGTTGATCTCCTGGATACCATCATAGCTGTGGTCCATCAGGTCGCCTTCTTTAATCTCCGGCGTGGTGTTTTTGGAGCAGAGCCGTAGCAGAATAAAACATCCTGCGATCACCAGTAAGCTGAGTACGGTGATCCAGATACTCCAGAAGTTACTCATTAACATTATTTGTGTTCTCCTGAGTCCTTCGCATTCTGGTGTTGTTCTTCATCGGAAAACACCAGGTTAGCCGCTTCGTCGAATTGCTTTTGACGACGCGAGCTATATGCCCAAGCAAATATCCCGACAAAAACCAGGATCAAAACCAGCGTTATAATCCCTTGTATAGTGCCGTAGTCCATATTTGCCTCCTTATTTCAGTGCGTGTCCCAGCGACTGCAGATAGGCGATCAGCGCCTGCAGCTCTGTCTTGCCTTCAACGGCTTTTTGGGCGCCTTCGATATCTTTATCTTCGTATGGCACACCAAAACCACGCATCACTTCCATTTTCTTGGCTGTGTATTCACCTGTTAGGGTGTTTTCAGCAAGCCAAGGGAAGGCAGGCATGTTGGACTGAGGAACAACGGCACGGGGATCGATCAGGTGAACTTCATGCCATTTGTCACTGTAACGACCACCCACACGGGCCAGGTCGGGACCGGTGCGCTTGGAGCCCCACAGGAATGGGTGATCCCAAACAGATTCACCGGCAACCGAATAGTGGCCGTAACGCTCGGTTTCGGCACGCAGCGGACGGATCATCTGACTGTGACAGTTGTTACATCCTTCACGGATATAGATATCACGGCCTTCCAGCTGCAGGGCTGTGTAAGGCTTGAGACCGGCAACCGGCTCAGTGGTATCTTTTTGGAAGATAAGCGGCGTGATCTGCACCAGGCCACCAATACTGATGGCAATCACAGTGAAGATACCCAGCAGGCCGACGTTCTTCTCAACTATTTCATGATTGAATTTCATCGTTACTGCTCCTTATGCGGCTTTGGCTTCTGCGATGGCAGGCAGAGAGTCTTTAGGGGCATAAACAGTGCGCAGCACGTTGTAAGCCATGATCAGCATACCCGTTACGAAGAAACAACCACCCAGGAAGCGGACGAAGTAGAACGGATAAGAGGCTTCCAGACTTTCAACAAAGCTGTAAGTCAGGGTGCCGTCTGCGTTCACAGCGCGCCACATCAGACCTTGCATTACACCGGAGATCCACATGGCAACGATATAAAGTACGGTACCGATAGTCGCCAGCCAGAAGTGCAGGTTCACCAGCTTGGTGGAGTACATGCGGCCATGACCAAACAGCACAGGGATCAGGTGGTACAGAGAACCGATAGACACCATCGCAACCCAGCCAAGTGCACCAGAGTGAACGTGACCAATGGTCCAGTCGGTGTAGTGAGACAGTGCGTTTACTGTCTTGATGGCCATCATAGGGCCTTCGAAGGTAGACATACCGTAGAAGGACAGAGATACCACCAGGAAGCGCAGAACCGGATCGGTACGCAGTTTATGCCAAGCACCGGACAGGGTCATGATACCGTTGATCATGCCGCCCCAAGAAGGTGCGAACAGGATCAGTGACATCACCATACCCAGAGACTGAGTCCAATCGGGCAGGGCGGTGTAATGCAGATGGTGAGGACCGGCCCAGATGTACAGGGCGATAAGAGCCCAGAAGTGGACAATCGACAGACGATATGAGTAAACGGGACGCCCGGCTTGTTTGGGAACGAAGTAATACATCATTCCGAGGAAACCGGCAGTCAGCAGGAAGCCTACCGCGTTATGGCCGTACCACCATTGCACCATAGCATCGACGGCGCCACTGTACAGCGAGTATGATTTCCACAGACTGACAGGAACAGCCATGGAGTTCACTATGTGCAGTACGGCTACTGTGATAATGAAGGCGCCAAAGAACCAGTTGGCCACATAAATGTGGGAAGTGGTTCGTTTGATAATGGTACCGAAGAACACGGTCGCATAAGCGATCCAGACTACGGCGATGGCGATATCAATCGGCCATTCCAGTTCGGCATATTCTTTACTGCTGGTGATACCCAGCGGCAGAGTGATTACGGCCGAAAGGATGATGGCTTGCCATCCCCAGAACGTGAATGCAGCCAGCTTAGGTGCAAACAGACGGGTCTGACAGGTGCGTTGAACGACATAATAGGATGTGGCGAAAAGGGCTGATGTGCCGAACGCAAAGATCACAGCATTGGTATGTAACGGTCTTAAACGACTGAAAGTTAACCAAGGAGTCTCAAAGTTCAGCTGTGGCCAGATTAACTGAGCCGCGATAAGTACACCTAATGACATACCAATAATGCCCCACAAAACTGTGGTTAAGGCAAATTGGCGGACAACGGTGTAATTGTAATCAGCGCCTGTTGGCTGGGAATGGTTCATCATATTGCTTCCACTGCTTATTACTTTTACTTGTTGTTCAGTAAAGGACTGGCCTTTACCTGTTATAAAATGACTCGAGTGAAGGCGTCCCCTATGAGAGTCACACTCTTGTGTCAATGGCTTGGCCTGCATATTTGGAATAAAACGTCAGGCGATGCAATGATACTTGAGCTACATCAAAAAAGATACCAATCTGCCGGACACATTGTTGATCCAGATCAAACTTGACCATAGAATGTTAACACCTTGCAGCATAAGGTGAAATTTTATGCATAGCGTGACTCTTTCCAAGCTATTTTGCGCCGTTTTCAGCCTGTTCGCGCTTCTTGGGTGTGACCAGGCTCAAGTTCCAAGCACAACCCAATCTGCCAGCGATCCCAGTTTGTGTGATTTTTCCGTGTCTGCTTGTGTTAAAAAATTGGGCGAGCAGCAGATCTCTCTGATGTTAAACCCAGAATATGCCCCCAGCGAAAAGCCTATTCACTGGCAGCTTGGCTTTGATCGCCCAGTGTCCAATCTCAAACTTCGTGTAGAAGGCAGAGATATGTTTATGGGCGTCATTCCTATGACGCCATCTGCCACCGAAGGGGAATCATTTGAGGGCCAGCTGATTTTTGGCTCCTGCAGCAGTGGTTATATGGTATGGCGGGTGTTTGTCAGTTGGCAGCAAGGTACAGAACAGTACTCCACTTGGTTCGACTTTCTTGCTGATAGTCACAAGCAAAAGTAATAAGAATCACCTTATTGACGCGCCATTGGCAACAACTCAAGATCCCGCGTCATCGCGCCAGCTGTTTTTGATTTTGATGAAAACATCTATGTTATCGATAAACAGCTTTAAAAAGTTCGGATCAAAATGGTTGCCGCTGCAGGATTGCATCTCACTCAGTACGTCATCGAGCGGCCAGGCCGGCTTATAGCAGCGGGCATGGGATAGCGCATCGAACACATCGGCAATGGCAACGATTCTGGCAAAAGGGTGGATCTCTTTGCCCGAGAGACCTCTGGGATAGCCACTGCCATCGTATTTCTCATGATGTTGCAAGGCTATGGTGCCGGCAGCCTTTAAAATGGGCCTTTCAGAATTAGCCAGGATCTGATGGCCGATTATCGGGTGTTGGCGCATTACATCCCATTCAATATCGTCCAGTTTCCCCGGTTTGAGCAGCACATTGTCGGGAATGGCTATTTTCCCTATATCATGCATAGGTGCTGCCCGCTTGAGCAGATCGGCTTCAGGCTCCGGCAAACCGGCTATCAGCGCCAGCGCGTGGCAATATTCGGCCATGCGTTTTACATGATTGGCCGCTTCCTTGGAGCGGCTTTCCACCACATCACCAAGACGTAGAATAAGCTCCGACTGAGTATCTTCCACCTCTTGGTTCAGCAACAGGTTTTCAAACGCCATCCCGACATTGATGGCAAAGATGTCGATAAGCTGTTTATCCAGATCGGTCAACTGGCTGACAGAATCCATATAAAGCAGGTTGACCCAGTTATTCTTGGCCGGAAAGTAGCCCACAAAGCAGTTATCCCGATAAAGGCAGCGCTGCTCTTTCAGGGCTTCTTCCATCAGTGAGCGGATCTCTGCAGGCAAGGGCTTTTCGTGGTGGTTGGTAAATTCGCCTGTGGCGGCAATGATTTGAATTTTTTTGTTTTCACCAGGCTCAGTCACTGCATCCATAGCGTTACAACCGAGTATGGTTGTAGTGCCTTTTAACTCCAACAAATTGGCGACCTGAGTCAGTAAGCCATCGGCAAATTTGTGCAGAGTGCGCAGTTCAAACAGGCCAGAAGTCGCTCCGAGTACACGTTCCAGTCCGCGACGATGATTGAGCTGCATCTGCCGCGCCTGCTCAATTTCAGTAATGTCCCTGAAAGAACGCAGGGCAGAGTAGACACAGGTTGTCAGTTTACGGGAGTCCAGCTCGGCCTTGGCTTTATAGTCATTGATGTCATAGTTGACTATCACGTCCTCTTCCGGCGCTTGCCCGGGTTGGCCGGTGCGGAGAATCAGCCTGATAGCTTTATTTTGCAGTCTTTCACGGATCCAACGTACCAATTCAAGCCCGGCATGATCGCTTTCCATCACCACATCAATAAAGGCGACGGCGACATCCTCTTCGCCTTGCAGTAACTCTTTGGCTTGTTCGCCACTATAGGCGTTAATAAAGCTCAAACCGCGGCCATCGAGCTTGAAACGGGAGAGGGCAAGTTTAGTGACTGTGTGCACATCAGGCTCATCATCCACCACCAGAACTTTCCAGGGGGGCAGGGTATCTGTCGTTGTTGAAGCTGTCTTAGAGGCAAATAAAGGGCCTTTCTTGGCCGTGTCGATCAGCATCGGTCTGACTCCAATCATTTGAATAGTTTTGATTTACCAATCAAAAGTGTAGTCCAAGCCTAGAGAAGGGCTAGCAATTGTTCACAAAATTGGCTCACGGTGGGATAGGGGATTTTCAGCAGCGTCAATATCTACTATATTGAGAATAATTCTCATTAATGAGGGGTGAAAAATGAAAGCCAACAGCAGAACAATAGCGTATAAAACCGATCAGGAAGTCTGCATGGCGATACCCGTCGCCAAACTGGCTGAGTTGATCCACAAGGGCGAGTTATGTGCAGCGGATTTTCGTTGTCTCGACAGTCAATCCAAAAAGCAGGTTTGGCAATTGTGCCTTTGGTGCTGTAAGCAAAGAGTCCATTGCGATCACCAGTGCAGCCAATGTGAGACAGAGATTAGTGCCGATAAATAACATTATCGGCATTAGTGAAAAAAGGGTAAAATCTATAATAATCATTGCTATAGGATAGGCTTTACCTTGGAAGACAATCAGCCGTTATCTGCCATGCCGTTGTTTGACCGCGCAGACTTACTTTTGCAGGGCAATCCTGTGGTCAACAGCTATATAACCCATTTAAGCCTGGGTAAAGTGGCCGATGCGGGTCTCTTGCTTGAGCATGCAACAGACTGGCTTTACGAACAAAGAGACAGTGAAAACAACTACAAGGCTTACCGGAGTGAACTGACAACCTTTTTTCATTGGTGTTTCGATGTTGCAGGTATATCAGCAGCCAAGGTAGGCAGACGGGAAATAGGACGTTACGTGGCTTATTGTCAGGCGCCACCGACAGAATTAGTGGGTTATTTCAACGTCCCACAATTCAAGACGGATAAGCTCAGTCAGAGCCGGGAACCCAATCCCAGCTGGCGACCGTTTATTGGGCGCAAGGCGCTTGGAAAACCTTTGCCATACAGTCTGAGCGATAATGCCTTGAAGACGAAAATTGCCATACTTTCATCATTTTATACTTATCTTATGAGCGAAGAGTATTGCGAGCGCAACCCGGCGCAACTCTGGCTCAATCACAGCCGCTTTGCTAATAAGAGTAAGTTCAGGTTAGATCCTGCCGAAGAGCAACTTAAGGTGTTCAGTGAGTTGCAATGGTCTTATCTTGTGGCTTGCGTACAGCGACTGGCGGAAACGCTGCCGGCACAACACCAACGCAGTCTGTTCTTGATTAACCTGATGTACGGCTGTTATCTGCGGATCTCGGAAATTGCCGCCCGCGCCGGTTATGCACCAACCATGAGTCAATTCAAGCGTCATAATCACAGTGGCATCTGGTATTTTCATATTCCCAGGAGCAAAGGCGGCAAGGCCAGAAACGTAGCTGTATCCAAGGCGTTGCTGCAATCACTGCAATGTTACCGGCGCCATCTGGGACTGAGCGATTATCCCGAAGCCAATGAAACCACGCCGCTGTTTATACGGCATCGCGCCGCCGGCCGAGGGCGGGAAAGCGGCGTGCTCAATGCTAACCTCGGTATACGTCAACTGCGGGATGAAATTCAGTTTCTGATAAACTGCGCCGCCGATAATGCCGAGAAGGATGGCTTTATCCGTGAAGCCAATGAAATGCGGCAACTCACAGCGCACAGCATCCGCCACACCGGGATCACCCATGACATCAATCTCAACGGTCGACCTTTATCACACGTACAAGCTGACGCCGGTCATGAAAGCATAGACACAACATCGCAGTACCTGCACACCAGCCAAGAAGAAAGGCACCAGAGCGCATCCGCCAAACCATTGGATCGACTGCAAGGAATTGAGAGTTAATCCAAGAAAGCTATTGCTAGAGGTTTAAGGTGAATCACGGAGGAAGTTACCTTAAACCTGGAATTACCGGTAATAACACTCCAGATTTCAAACAGCTGCACATACAAATGCGCACAATGTATATTATGTTAAATAGGGTCTGGATGAATCTATCTACATATATTCTTTTATTCTTTCTGCTTTCCCTACAAATCCATGCCCCCGCACCCTGCATCATGGATGCCTGTCTCATGTAAAACATACAATAACCAAGAATGTCCTGAGTTGAGTTAAGCCCAACCGCCGTTGCGTTAACTCGGATTTTTACGTCAGCCTTTAGTCTACTTCCTAATATTGCTTATCTTGCAACTACGCCAGATAATTACTGACGTCATCAAGACTAAGTACTTGCCAACGATTTGCCCCATCAATTTAATTAATTTGTCCCACTTAGCTTATGAGTTGCTTTCCCCATAACCCTTGCTTCATCGCGATTGTCTCTACACCTTATAGCTGGCTGGTCTGAAATAACCAGGATCTCGGATGCTTTACTCTATTCAACATAGTTATCAAGAGGCTAAGTTTCCATTTGTCGGTCAAATGGCTCCGGTAATTCCAGTGACCTCAACAATGCATTGAGCTATGAACGACATCCCTGAATACCAGTTCTTTCCACATTAGATCCTCCATTGGAGATGTTCCCAAGAAAGGCTTACAGCGCCTTTAAACAACAGCTGTCAATCAAAAATGCAGTGCCAGCTCCACATAGCGGCTTAACTTCCTGGCCACGACCATATGTGGGGTCACATCCCCAGTATCATTTCAAAGGTTTGATGTGAGTTGTTCATAGGTTTAAGCATTAATATCAGTAGCCTGTGTTTAAGCCAGCCCTAATTGTAAATGCGAACAAATATCATTTAACGGGTCTGATACTTGTGCTATGTTGCGATTCTTTATCAAACTAATTCTTCGGACATCGCAACTCATGTGGTACCTCCTGTTGATCCTGGCGATGACCCTGGGTTCACTGCTTATCTATTTAGGCAGTAAACACCAGGCCTTGCTTGCCAAACCTTTGCCCTGGCAGGCCAATCTACTGGGCACTTTATTATTGCTGCTGACTCTGCTCGGCTGGGGTTTACTGCTGACGGCTTCGGCCGCATTGTTCTTTTGGCTAATGTTGCTTTCCATGCTGCTGGGCTCCCTGCCCTTTATTTCCCTGCTCAAGGGAGACAACGAATGACAACCATTAAAAAAGATAAAATCCGCCCTGATTGGCTGGGGAAAACCCTTGCCGGCGCCTTGCTGGGCTTTGCCCTGGCAGTAGCACTCAGTGGTATCTTTGCCTGGGTGGGGCCTGGTGGAATAGATGCCAAAGATAAGGTGCAATTCAATATGTGGCTGATAACGCCACTCTGGCTTTCATTCTTCAGCTTCAGCTATTTGTTCTACAGTGCCCGCCGCGCCATTTTCTGGTTAATGGCGGCCAACCTGCTTGCATGGCTGCTACTATGGTGGGTTAAGTAAATGCAGATCCGCAGCGATATTCTCAGAATTTATCAAACACTTCATACCTGGGTGGGCATACTGGCCGGGATTTTACTGTTTATCGGTTTTTATGCCGGCGCCCTGACCATGTTCAAGGAAGAGATTGCCGCCTGGTCATCACCACCGCAAACCATTTTGCCACAGGTAAAACTGGAACAGATGGACCAACTACTCAGCGAAGCCAGAGCGCAGCACCCTGAGTTAAGTAAGGGCTTCAGCCTTCATCTTGCCAGCGACAAGCATTCGCCTTTGAGTTGGTACGCCTCCGGCAGTGAGCGGCAATGGGGTCTGGGCGATGAGCTTTGGCATGCCAGTTTAAGCAATCAAGGTGAGCTCATCTCCCATAAGGAAGCCAAGAGCCAACTGGCACGCTTGATAGATGAGCTGCACCGCACCGGCGGTATTCCTGGTGATATGGGACACGAGCAGCTCGGTGCTTATCTTATGGGGGTTGCCGGCATTCTCTATTTTCTGGCGTTGGTTTCCGGGGTGATCTTCCTGCTGCCAACTCTGGTGAAAACGCTGTTTGCCTTAAGGCGCAAGAAAGGCCCCAATCGTTTTTGGCTCGACAGCCACAACCTGCTTGGCATCACAGCACTGCCATTTCATATCATTATCAGTTTGACCGTAGTGGTGTTTGTGTTTCACGATCAATTGTACGGCGCCTTGGGGCAGTTTGTTTATGGCGATAAGCCGATGTTCAACCGCGAAGCGCCCAAGGGCGAAGTGCGCTCACTGAGCACCCTGCCCCCGGTAACTGAACTGGTTGCTCGGGCCGAAAGCTTTGCGCCCGGTTATCAGGCGCTCAGTTTGACCTATATGGGTATGGATACTCCGGCTCCCATGGTCCGGATGGCCATGTATAACGAAGAAGCCTTGATGCGCGGCCCGATAGGAGACTTCCTTTATATCAATCCCTACACCCTTGAGGTGGGCAACAGCACCTTTACTCCGGGGGAAGAAGGCGTTTGGGGCCGGATGGTTTCGGTATTCTTTGGACTTCACTTTGGCTCCTACGGCGGCTATCCCGGTCGCTGGCTCTATTTTTTCCTCGGAATGAGTGGTGCCATGCTGTTTTACAGCGGTAATCTGCTATGGCTGGAAAAGCGCCGCAGTAAACAGCGCAAGGGAGAGCCTATTCCACAGCAACCAAGAAGAGTCAGGATCCTTGGGGCCGCTACTGTGGGAATTTGCTTGGGTTCAATGTTAGGCGTGGCGCTGGCGATGTTGCTGGGCAAATGGGGATATGCTCATGTAGAGAATATCAATCATCTCTATCTGTGGAGTTACTACGCCAGTTTCCTTTTCGCCCTGGCTTATGCTTTCTGGCGTGGTGCTGCCAGAGCCGCAGTAACGCTGCAAGCGCTATCGGCGCTGGTCTGTCTGGCAATGCCGCTGACATCCATGCTGGCGTTGCTGGCACCCGGCCTTGGAATTTGGGCACCGCAGACCCCGGGCACCTGGGCGGTGGATCTTACTGCATTCGGTTTTGCCGCCATCTTTGCCTTTGGCGCACTCAAAACCTTTAAACGAGGGACCCAGGGGCCGGCTGACAGTATCTGGGCCATACCGCAAAAATAGCCTGTTGCTGGGCTGCAAACCAGCATTCAGTCTTAGTCCATTCGTTTGAATCAAACCATAACAAAAGCCCGCGATGCGGGCTTTTGTGTTTTGCAAAATACTTAAGCTTGCCTCAGAAACCCCTACCCTGAAAATAGGGCCACAGGATAGCCAAGGCGATTGACCACATGGTCAACCAGATAAATCTGTCCAGATAACGCCAGGCCGCGGGACGGCTGAACACGGGAGCCAACAGGCGCGCACCAAAGCTCAAACTAAAGAACCAGATAAAGGAAGCCAGTACCGCACCGGCACCAAACCAGCCCCTGACCTCGGTATCAAACTTTGTGCTTATGCTGCCCAGTAAAACCACGGTATCCAGATACAGATGCGGGTTCAAAAAGCTTATCGCCAAGGTGGTGATCATCGCCTTGCGAAACGAATCCGCGGCTTCGGTATCCCCGGTCTGCAACCCCTGACTCTTGAACGAGGAACGTAGCGCATTAAAGCCGTACCACAGCAGAAAGGCTGCGCCGCCAAAGCTCGCGAGATGTTTAATGGCCGGTGCGGCCAAGATCAACTGACCAAGCCCGGCAACCCCAGCAGTAATCATCAGGGCGTCTATCAAAGAACAGGTCAAGGCGATAGGAAACGGATAGGCACGTTTGATGCCTTGCTTCAATACAAAGGCGTTCTGAGCTCCCACGGCAATGATCAGACTGGCACCTATCCCCATGCCCTGAATGAAAGCGGTTTGCATAATCTCTCCAACAGCAGGTCGTCGCAATAATCGGCGACCAATAAAGGTTTTCAATGGCGGCAGTTTACTCCCGGCAAGAAAATTAATATAACTAATGTTTTTTATTGGTCATTAGCAAAACTTATAATCGAGCAAGGATTAACCCAAGGAGTCGTTATGCTGGACTACAGTCATCTCAAGGCTTTGTCAGTAGTGGTCGCCGAAGGCGGTTTTGAGCGGGCCGCCAAACGGCTGCATGTGACCCAATCGGCGGTATCACAGCGGATAAAGCAGCTGGAAGAAAGAGTGGGACAAGCGCTGCTCATCAGAAGTAACCCTGTAGTGCCGACACCAACAGGCAAACGGCTCTTGCGCCACTATGCTCAGGTCGAATTGCTGGAGACTGAACTCAGAGCCGAAATGGACGCCGACGATCCGGCCATGCCCACTGTAGTGAGAATTGCGGTGAACGCCGACAGTCTGGCAACCTGGTTCCTGCCGGCTATCAGTGCTATGTTCGCCCGCCGCGGTTGGCTGTTGGAGCTGATTGTGGATGACGAGTCTTACACTCATCACCTATTGAAAAACGGTGAAGCGGTGGGCTGCGTGACCACCTTGGGGCAAGCGATGAACGGCTGCTCCAGCGAGTTTCTCGGGGTGATGGAGTATGCCTGTGTGGCCACGCCTGAGTTTGCCGAACGTTATTTCGACGGTCTGCCAAATACCGACTCACTTTCCTCGGCACCGGCAGTGGTGTTCTCCACCCGCGACAAGCTGCATGAAAAGTACTTGAAGCGCTACTTCGAGATGCTGCCGGGACAATGGTGGCAACACACAGTACCTTCATCGGAAGGCTTTCTGGAAGCGATTTTACAAGGGTTGGGTTATGGACTGGTGGGCCATCTGCAAGCACAGCCGCTGCTGGCATCCGGGCGCCTGATAGAGCTGACACCCATGATGCGGATGCGGGTGCCACTCTATTGGCAGCACTGGAACCTCAAGGCCAAGCAGACCACGCTGGTATTCAGGGCATTGGCGGCGAGTGCCAGAAACTACCTGCTGCCGGAATAAACTGGCTTATCAATAGCAATAGACATTGGAATAACCACTGCCGTAGCTTAAAACACAGGCGACCTTAGGCCGCCTGTGTCGGTTACCTTGAAATTGACTGCCTTATTCGGCTTGCGCCTCTAAAGCGGCTTTGGCAGCATCGGCTTCGGCATTGGGCCAGGCGTTCAGTACAGCCTTGACCAGCGAGGCCAACGGGATGGCGAAGAACACGCCCCAAACGCCCCAAAGGCCGCCGAAGACCAACACTGCTGCGATAATGATCACCGGATGCAAGTCCACCGCATCGGAGAACAACAAAGGCACCAGCAGGTTGCCATCCAGCGCCTGAATAATACCGTAACCCAGCATCAAATAACCGAACTCAGGGCTGACACCCCACTGGAAGAAGGCAACCAGGGCAATCGGTAAGGTCACCAAGGTGGCACCAACGTATGGGATCAGCACTGAAAGTCCGGTCAACACCCCGAGCAGCGCCGCATAACGCAGATCCATCAGGGCAAAGAACACGTAACTCACGACTCCGACAATCACAATTTCTATCACTTTGCCGCGAATGTAGTTAAAGATCTGTTGATTCATCTCGAACCAAACCTTACGGGCCAGCTCACGATTGCTGGGGAAGAAGCGCTTGCTGCCGCGGATCAGCTCATCTTTATCCTTGAGGAAGAAGAATACCAGCAGCGGCACCAGGATGGCGTAAACCATCAATACCAGCAAAGAGGCCGAATAGCCGAGGAGCTGAGTGGCAATATCCAAAAGATGCTGGGTATCGAGCAATTTTTTGAGTTCGGACACCATGGTATCGAGCTGATCTGTTGAGATAAACTGCGGATACTGTTGCGCCTGCTCCTGTAGCAGGATTATTCCCTTATCGAGCATGTTGGGCAGATCGCTAAGCAGTGCTGCCCCCTGGCGCCAGATGCTGGGGATCAGGCCAAATGACAACAGGATCATTAAGCCGATAAAGAGGACCAATACCAAAGAGGCGGCCGCAGTGCGGCTTACCCCTATCCTCGCCATTTGTGCCACCGGCCACTCCAGCAAAAAGGCCAATACCAGAGCGACCAGCAGCGGCATCAACAAACCACCGGCAAAGTAGATGGTCAACGCAATGCCAAGCAGAATAAACAATAGTGTCAGAGCCTGAGGATCACTGAAGCGGGCTTGGTACCAACGACTCAAATAGCTAAACATCCGGGATTCCTGTGCTGATGATGGCTGCGCCATCTTGATTATCGCTTCATCAAGAAGCTGTCTAGTTAGATTCTGCGCTTCTACCCTGTTGGGCAACTGAGACATGTAAACGCAAAACGGCCGACTCATCGGACGCTATCCGACAATCATAACCCTGTTTTTTGGCGAAACGGGGAACATCCTGCCGCGATCCTGGGTCTGAAAGCAAGAGACACAGAGTTTCACCGGGCAGCAAACGTTTCATCGCCATCTTGGCCTTGACCAGGGCTTCGGGACAACGACTCTGAGTTAAATCAATTAAAACCATGATGAGCTTGCTAAACATAAACCTCGGCTATTATCCTAAGTTGCAACTGAAACCACAAGCCAGGCAGTTATGCATTAGTGGCATACAGGAAATCTAATCAGCTTGAGTACTTTGACTTTTTCCAAGTTTCGACAATCCATTCTGGCCGGTGCCACTACTCTTTTACTCGCCACCGCCAGCCATAGTTTCGCCAATAACGACCTGCCGGATCTCGGTACCGCCGCCGTCAATACCTTCAGTCTCGAAAAAGAGATGGTCTATGGTGACGCCTATATGCGGGTCATTCGTTCCCAGGCGCCTGTGTTATCCGATCCTGTGTTGAGCCAATACGCCACTGAGCTGGGTAATAAATTGGTGGCGCATGCCACCGGGGTTAAGACCCCCTTCTATTTCTTCCTGCTGCGAAACGATGAAATCAACGCCTTTGCCTTCTTTGGCGGCCATGTGGCAATCCACACCGGATTGTTTCTCAACGCCGACAACGAAAGTGAATTGGCCTCGGTACTGGCGCACGAAATTACCCACGTAACCCAGAGGCACTTGGCGCGCTCACTCGAAGCCCAGGAGAAAGCCAGTCCGGCCACCATTGCCGGGCTACTCGGCGCTATCTTGCTGACCATAGCGGCGCCTCAGGCCGGGATGGCGGCGCTGGCCACCACTCAGGCATTATCGACCCAGTCCAAAATAAACTATACCCGGCTGCATGAAAAAGAAGCCGACAGGATAGGCATGCAAATTCTGGTGGAATCCGGTTTCGATCCCAATGCCTCGGCCAACTTCTTCGGTAAACTTGCAGCCCGTTATCGCTTTACCTCCAAGCCGCCGCAAATGCTGCTGACTCACCCACTGCCCGAATCGCGGATAACCGATGCCCGTAACCGCGCGGCTCAGTACCCCCACAGATATGTGGCAGACAACCTTAATTTCCATTTGGCCAAGGCCAGGATCCAGGTGCGCTTTTCCAGCTATAGCGACGATGCGGCACTGTCGCTGTTTGAAACCCAGTTAGCCAAGCACAACTACGCCTTTAAAGATGCGGCCCTCTATGGCAAAGCATTGGCACTGTTTCGCCTCAAGGACTTCAAACAGTCTGAACAACTGATAGATCAATTATTGGAAAAAGATCAGGACAACCTCTTCTATCTCGACACCAAAACCGATCTGCTGGTGGAGCGTAACGATTATCAGGGCGCGATAAAGATGTTGGAAGCCCAAAGACGCCTCAAACCCACCTCTCAAGTGATCAACGCCAACCTGGCCAGCGTTTATCTCGAAAGTAAACAGCCGCAGCTGGCTATCCCTATTCTCGAGGATATGGCGTTTCTGGATAAGCAAAATCCCTTACCCTATCAATTGCTGACCGAAGCTTACAAACAAACCGGTAACAAGACGCTGGAACACTTTTCCAATGCCGAATCTATGGCGCTGCGGGCCAATTATAAGGGGGCTATCGATCAGCTCAACTTTGCCTACAAGGCCGCCGATGGCCAGCCTCTGCAGATTGCCAGAATCGAGGCCAAGATACGCCAATTCCGAATCGCCGACAGGGCGCTGGACGAATTGAAGAAATAGTTTGCTTAAACTTTGATTATGCTGGTTTTCATTGGCCCGTTCACCGGGCCACTTTCCCCTGACGTCTGCGCAGATTTTTGCTATCATCGTCGCACTTTTCAGCCAAGGTAAAGAGAAAACCCATGACCCAGGTCACTATTTTCCATAATCCACGCTGCTCCAAGAGCCGCGAAACACTGGCACTGCTGGAGTCCAAAGGCGTCGAGATCCAGATTGTCGAGTATCTGAAACAAGTTCCGGATGCCGCCACAATCAGTGAACTGTTGGCCAAACTGGGTATCAGCGCCCGTGAACTGATGCGCACCAAAGAAGAAGAATACAAAGCCCAGGGGTTGAATAATCCTGAGCTGACAGAAGCCCAGTTGATTGCCGCCATGGTAGCCACTCCCAAGTTGATCGAGCGACCAATCGTGCTTGCCAAAGGTAAGGCCGCCATTGGCCGTCCACCGGAAAACGTGTTGGCGATCCTGTAAATGAGCAGTCTCGCGCTATTGCAAATCTCACGGAGCGGCTATCTATTACTGACAGCCTTGTTGGCCTATGCCTTTATCGATAAGGGGCTCAACAGCGAATACTCACTGCTGTTTACCAGTCTTTGGCTGGTGCCCTTGCTGCTGCCGCTACCGGGGATCCTCAAAGGCAATCCCTATACCTTTGCCTGGGCCAGCTTCATTCTTTGCCTCTATTTTCTGCACGGCTTGACCTTGCTCTATATAGCCCAGGGCAATGAATGGTGGTTTGCGTTGATTGAGAGCCTGTTGATCGCATGCTTGCTTATCAGCATGCCCTTCTACGCCCGAAAACGCGGCCGCGAGTTGGGGCTTGGGCTCAAGAAACGCACCAAAAACTGAAAGTTCCCCCCTGAAACCGAGACTTCCAAGGGGGGGTGATAGCTCGAAATGATTCAACGGAAATCTCATCATTCCCTAGCCCAAGAACTGACTATGTTGTCGATAACCAAGCAGGAAAGCTTTCCAAGATAATTGAAGGTTCAAATCATAAGATACAGCGTACAGCTCTCACAAAAACCAATGCAGCTTAAAACAGCAGCAATGCAAGCGACACCACAGCTTCACTTTGACAAGCACTCACAAGGTGATAAGCCTTAAAAGTGCCTGCTTCGGGCTATTTAGGTTATTGCAAACCGGCCTCGAAAGTGAGGAAAATTTCACTGACTGTCTTATCCGCAAGGCGAGTATCGGCGTTAAGTTGCTCGAATGATGCATGCAACATATAGCGGCCGGCGCTGGGCAGTTCAAAACTCACCTTGCCTTCTTTGTCTGACTTCAGCGTCAATTGCTGTTTCTGGTTACGATAAAGTGTGCCTTCCTTCACAATCGCGACTTCCACACCGGCAATCACTTTACCCTGGAAATAGAATTGCAGCTCAGTGGGCTCCTGCTCGACTATGTCAGCCGGATGGGTCAAAGGTTTGAGTTCCAGGTATTCCCCTTTCACTTCAAAAGCCTTGTCGCTTGGTTTGTTGAGGGTGACATAGGACTCGACACGCGAGAAATACAGCGCCCCTTCGAGATCGTACGCCCCTTTGGGCATCATTGCCTTGGTGGTTTGCTTGTCAGTACGGCTGTGGACGCTGTCTTGCTGGCCCTTGAGCTTATAGCGCGACATATATCTTGGCTGGGTCTCTTTCTCGAATCTGTAGGTGCCGTCTTCGGTCAGGCGATAGTCAAACACAGACTTACGGCTGCCGCGATAGCTTGAGGATGGCCGCTCCTTGGTGCCGGACGGCGTGACGATTTGCACATCTTCAGAGCCAAAAGGTTTATCAAACAGGAAGACTTCATTACTGGCGCTGACATCTGAAGTGATCCACACACCTTTGCCGGGATCGGCCGAGACATTGAACTGGCTGGGCAGTATAAATCTGTCATGGGCGTTCGCCGTTTGTGCCAACAGACAGGCCCCCAGGGCCAACAAGAGTTTGCTTGTTTTCATCATTTTTTACTCCACTAGGTATTGAAGGCTAATCGTGCCGGTTTCTATGGTGGGCGCTATTTCAGCTTTGAAAGGCTTGCCGTCGAGCTGAAACTTGTGCCGTACCAAATCCCGGCCACCGTGCTCACGTACCACTTCCACCAGCAAGGTATATTTACCGTTGGCAACCTTAGCCCCTTGGTCATCTTTGAGGTCCCAGCTGATGGGATACTTGCCCGCCGGCCGTGTTGCCGATGCAATGGCATCGACAAAGTTCATGTCATCCCGCCCGGCCTTGCGCCACCAGCGACGAATGTCTTTCAGCCACTTGTATCCCTCGCCTTCCTGCATGACCCAAAGGCTCAAGGTTCGCACGCTCTGCCCTTTGGCATCTTCCACCCACACGGCTGTGTAAGGCCTGTGGTATTGGCCTGTGGTGATTTCCGGCAGTATCAGATTAATCTCCAACGAATCGGCTTGGGCCTGCCCCAGAGTTAAGCTGCTACTCAGTAATACCGCCAGAGACAGAGACAATCTGGTTTTCAAAGGTTTGCCACTCATACATTCTCCATTCACAACACACCAAAGGTAGGGGCACGAGTTCGTGCTTTGCCGTTTGTCACTTTGAACTCAGGGAACAAACAACAGATAAATAAGGGCACAGGCACTGCTGACACCGGCCATGGCCAGTAAGGATTTTTTCAATCTACGGCTCTGAGGCAACAGCAGGAAAGCACCGGTCAGGGAAAACAGGATGATGAGAATTGAGCTGAGATCCAGCAGCCAGACCCACAGGGTGCCACTGTTACGCCCCTTATGCAGATCATTGAGTACTGCGATAACACCATAATCTATCTGCTCGACATAGGCTTTCCCATCCAGCAGATCCAGGGTAATGCTCTGATAGCGCCCCGGCCCCTTGTGCACCAGCGCCACTTCATCTTCACTGAACTCGGCACTGTGACCATCCACTCCCCAGTGGCTACTGAGCCAATGCGCTGTGGCTTCGCGCCAATCCGGATCTTCACTATTCACCGGCAACAAAAATCCCGGCAGGGCTTCTTCCGATGCCAGGCTTTCTCCGCCCTGGCGGATAAACCAATCCGGATGATTGAGAGTGATACCGGTAACGGCAAAGAACAGCATCAACAGCAGCAGTGCCATAGAGACATAGATATGAACGACGCGGGCGAAATGGAGCGATGACTTGCTGACTCTGAACTTCAATTAAGGTTTCCACATAGCGCAGGCCGCCACTGGGCTGCCTGTTAATTGACTGTTATTGGTCAATACTAAATAACAATCATTCTTGCCTTAATGCTATTTACCTTATTTACACTCGCCGGCAGTTGCCCAGTCGACATAGCAAACCCGGGCCTCTCCCAAGTCACTGAGGAAGTTGAGCCAGTATATTTGATGATCGGCCAGCTTATCGCCCGGGCCTTTGACTTCAAGCCAACTGATGCGCCCTTCGGCGTCAAATAACACAAGATCCGGATGGCCACTGCGGTAATGCTTAAGATCGCCAAGCATACGTTCAAATACCTGAGCGAGCCTGGCACCGGAAAGTGCCGCCAGCGTCAGCTCCAGCGCCTGTTGCGGCAGATTTTCCCAGTAAACCCAATCGTTTGCCAGCCCTTGCTTTTGCTGAAAATGGCGCCAAATAACAGCGCCGGGCTCCCGAGCGATTTCATCAAGACGCGCCGTGATGGCCTCTTGGCGGCGGCTAACAAACTCCTCGGTGAACATATCCCGTGGGCTGCGTTGAAATGGGTTATCGAATACCGCCTTAATGGGGGCAAAAATAATGTCCCAAAAGGCCAGCCCGAAAAGGCCACAAAGCAAGGTATTCTCCAGAAAAAACACCCGGTAGCCGAGCGCTTCAAAGTGCGCAGCGACACGCATTTCAACTCGTTCACCATTGGGAGTAAGTTGCAGTATTATCGTTTGCAGCGCACCCAGTCTACCCGGCACACTTTCTTTCAGCGCTTGCAGCCTTAACATCAAAGATTCAAGCGCCAAGGAATCAAGCGTTTCACCATGGCCTGATGGTGAGGCAAACTTGCTGTCGTTGCCATTTGGCAACTTTTTAAGCAGGCGTTTGCCAATACGTTCTATGATTTGCCACTGACTCTCATTACCGGCAAGGTCGCAAAGGTGCAGCAGCGCATGAGTCAGAGCCTGCCACTGAGCCTGTTTTTCCAGACAGCGACACAGGCGTTCCCTTGCCTGCCAATGTTCACACTGCGAATAGACACTGATGGCAAGAGTGGTTTGGCCTTGCCTTTCGGCTTCGCGGCCTATCAGAGTCAGTAGTTTTTGCCGGCGCCGTTCGAGTAAGGGGTTAGCCTCGGGCACTGCTGAAATGGCGTTAAGCTGCTCAAGCCGCAATGGAATATCCAGCACCTGTTTGGCCAGTATCGCCTCTTCTATCTGCTGACTCATAAGGCCAAATGCCAACGCAGCGTTAAGCTGCTCTGGGCTGTCATAGGCGCGGTGGGCCTTGTCCAGCACAGTGACTTCAAAGCATTGCAAACCAAGATCGCTGAGCACAAACTGGCTCAGATCCTGATAACGGTTGCCAAAATAGAGTAGCAATAGGCCATCGAGAAGCCGCTGGCATTTAAGCTCAAGCCAGTCAATGCCCAGTAGAGAGTTCAGTTCGTCAATCAATAACTGTGAGTCTTGGGGCCCGAGCGCCAGCAGGGTACGTTTCAGCGTCTCCTTTGAGGCACATTTCATGCTTTTACCTAGATGCAGCGCAATATCGACCAGGCCCCCAAGACAGTTTTTGCCCTCCGGGGCTTGACTCTGTTGCAGTTTGAGAAGCGCCCGGCGCAGCTCGGTGAGAGTGACTCCTTTGAGCCAGGTTTCAGTGTTTGGCAGGAATGTGGTGCTGATAAGCTCCGCTTGCTCAAGCCCCTTTATCGCAGGTTCCAAAGCCCCTATTTCCGGGTAGTTAAGCTTATCGGCGCGAAACCACTCGCCCTTACGGGACAAGAGACGCACCAGCAACATCCGTGAAGGTTTGGAGCAGGCCAGGTACGCCGCGCGTAACCTGGCAAGCTCGCTTGGCAAAATATCCAGATAGCGGCGGCTACCCTCCAGCAAGAGTTCAAAATTGCTCAGGTAATAGTCGCTTGCAAGTTCAGGGGCAGCTGGTTTCACTAAGGTTTTTGCCGCTAAGGTTTCTGCCATTAGGAAGCTTCGCCTGATTTCACGGTTTTCAGATCCTCAACCGGCACGGGGCGGGCAAAATAGTATCCCTGCACCAGGAATATACCGCGCTCTTTGAGGTACTCCACCTGCTCCGCCGTCTCCACGCCTTCGACTATCATCTCAAGCTCTGACTCCAAACCAAAGGCGATAATGGCATCCAGCACACCACGCTTGAGATCGTTGGTGCCTATGGTATCGATAAACATCTTATCTATCTTGATGCTGTCAATCCCCAAGGTTTGAATATACTTAAAGCCGCCATATCCGGTGCCAAAGTCATCAATTTTAAAGCTGTAGCCCTTCTCGGTCAGCCTGGCGATTTCCTGCTTGGCGGCATCAATGTCGGCAATGGGCAAGCGTTCGGTGATCTCAAATTTAAGTCTGTCCGGCTCTGGCCAATTATGCTGTTGCAGCACGCGACTGACATGAGCCTGCTCCAGATGTTCTGCCACCAGGTTGATGCTAACCCAAGTGCCGCTCTCCAGCTCCGGCAGTTGTTGCAGTACCTGCTGCAGCAAAGATTCGGTAATGGGAATGATTAGGCCACAGGCTTCTGCATGCTCAACAAAGGCAACAGGTGGAATAAACTCTTTGCCCTTCTTCCAGCGCACCAGCACTTCATAACCGACCACTTTATTCTGATTAATATCGACTATGGGTTGATAAAAAGGGATAAACTCCTGCCGGGCAATGCCTCTTTGGATCATGCTCTTGAGCGAACTGTGGTAACTCAGATAAAGCCAATAAGCCCCGGCGAGCAGCGCGCCGAGTAAAATGCTCAAGGGTAAACCGTAAACAAAGATCTTTTCTCTGGCGTAATCATCGAGTTTCTCACCAAACCAGAGTTTTTGCTCCATTTGCTGCTGGTTCATCACGCTGAAAAAATGCACATTGGCTTCTCTGGGTACCGAAGGATTGCCGCGCTCAAATACCAGGCCTTCGGAGCCTGGAGCATGATGCCTAAACTCTATGTAGAAACAATCACTGCAGGGAACGTTAATAAGCTCACGGATCCAACTGCTGTCCAAAATCCAGTAAGCGGTATTGCCATTGCTTTTGAAATAAACCAAGAGCTCCTGCTCGGTATCATACATGGCGCCTGTGGTGGTCAGGCCAAAGCCTTGACCTACATACGTGTCATTGGGAAGATCCGGTAATAGTAAATCTGTGCCAAGCGAACTGCAGCCAAGGCCGGTTTTGGTTTTAATCCCCATCACCCGAAAATAACGATTGTAGTTTTCAGGGGACCGCAATAATTTCGCGTCTTTCGGACCACAATCAAAATGAAACTCAGGTACTTGATGTAGGATAATGTCATTGATGGAGCGCTGTCTCTGGCTAAGATACTCTTCCATGAGTTTGAACTGTTTTTTAACTATCATCGAAGTCACTGGCCTTAACAATAATTCCGATGACAACAGCAAGAGAACTACAGGTAACAGCAATAGCAGCAAAACCCGTTTATTCTCAGATACAGCCTTCATGATTTTCGTCCTTGTAAAATGTTACCCCCTTATACACAGCCATATTTTCAAATACAATGATGCACTCGGTAATTCAATAAGAAATGACAGTATTAAAGCGGGTAAACAGCTTTATAGCAAGCCCAATTAAGTCACTGAAATTAATGGGTTGACTCTTGTCTCTATCTCGGAATTTGATATTTTTAGCGGTTTGGCATGCCTTTGTGCACCAAGCTGAAAATTTCAGCGATTAGGGTTTTATTATTCGGAGCAGAAAATGAATGAGAATGTCATTCAGGCAATCCTGGTGTTTGCCGCATTTGCAGTGTTCAGCCTGATTATCGACCGTTGCCTGAAACAAGTGGCCGCCCGCTTTGACTCGGCGGCCAGCGAATCGTTTCGCTTGATCTCCAACTCCCAGCGCGTGGTACTGATATTTATCGGCGCTGTCTTGGCCTTATCCAAGTTGGGCTTTGATGTTGGCGCCCTGGTTGCCGGCCTCGGACTCACTGGCTTTGCGCTGGGTTTCGCCCTCAAAGACGCCATCTCCAACCTGATTGCCGGTATTATGATAGTGCTCTATAAGCCGATAAAGCTGGGCAATAAAATCGATATTACCGGCTCCAGGGGGACTGTGGTGGATCTCAATCTGCGTTATATCACGGTGAAGGATGACGGTGTGACACACCTGGTGCCAAACTCTTTGTTCCTAAACAATAAAGTTTCCATTATTGATGAAGATAAGCAATGACGGCGCAGCTTTGGGATAAGGTTGCCAATCAGGTCAATTTCAATCTGGAAATCGATGTGCAGCGCTTCTGCCACTTGGTAAAACCCGACGCCAGAATACTGGACTTTGGATGCGGTTATGGCCGGATAGCCAAGCAGCTGAAACAGTTAGGCTATCCTGAAGTGCTGGGGGTCGATCCCTCAACCGCCATGATAAAGCGCGGCCTCAGTCTGTACCCGGACATCAATTTAATTCAGCTGCCACAACTTCCATTGCCTTTTGCCGATGAAACATTCGATGTAGTGCTGAGCTGCGCCGTTTTAACCTGCATGTCATCTGAAATGGCGCAAAAAGCCGCCATATTGGAGCTAAAACGCGTGCTTAAGCCGGGTGGCTTGTTCCACCTGAGTGAGTTTTGCGCCCCCATTGCGAAACGTTTCACCTCAGGGCTGGGTACTCCTATGTGTTACCACACGCCCATGCAGTTGCAGGAGCTGCTGGAAGACTTTGTCGACCTGAAAGATGAAGTCACAACCTGTAGAACTTTGGCCGGCGATACGGCTCAATGCTATCGAGCCTTTGCCAGAAAACCGCAGCAGCTTTAGCTTAATTACGATAAATAGTCTGGATCAGATGAAAACCAAACTGGGTTTTGACCGGGCCATGCACTTCCAGCACCGGCTTTTTGAACACCACTTGATCGAAGGCCTTAACCATCTGGCCCGGACCAAACTCCCCGAGATCGCCACCGCGTTTTTTTGAAGGGCACTGAGAGTATTGTTTCGCCAGCTTGCCAAAGTCCTCTCCTTTGGCGATCCGGGCCTTGAGTTTTTCCGCCTCTTCACGGGTTTTAACCAAAATGTGTCGGGCACAAGCTCGGGCCATGTTGTTTCTCCTGAGTCATCTTCGTTAGCTAACCATTAGCAGACGATTTTACCATAATCTTGGATCCTCCCCTCATTCGATATTAAACAAGCTGCACTATGTTGACCTTATTTGCCTGGGGCAAGCTTTAGTCAAACCTATGTTAGAGCTTCAAAATAGCTTCTGCCACCGCTCTCTTACTACAAAAGTCCCAATCCCCCGGACTATTGGTGACCCTAACGGCCCGTGCTATAGTGCCCAATGTTTACAACCATTTTGATATAAAACAACAACAAGCAACAACAAACTGTCAACCAAGTGGAGTCGTGCCATGAAGATACTGTCTTACCTCCCTTTAAGCTGTACCCTATTGCTCAGCGCTTGTGGCGGTGGTGGCAATGATAATGGCGGCGACCTTATCCCTCCTGTCGTTACTCCACCTCAGGCCTTGTCTCGCTGTGAGCAACAAAGTGAATTCAACAATCAAACAACAGCATCCGGTCTGGTTTTTAAGTTGCAAAGCCGTTATTTAGCCGGCCAGCAAAGCAGTGTTATTGCCACTATGGGCACGCTCAACAGCCGTAATATGCAGTTCCAATGGCAGCAGTTGTCCGGGCCCGGTGTCGATATGAGCATCAATGACAGCCCAGTGCTGGCGTTTGTACCGCCACAAAGCGGTGATTACCGCTTTCAGTTAAATGTCAGCGGCAATGATCTCAGCCTGCAGGAGACGGTTACCCTGACAGTAGCAGCGGGAAGTGGCCTAAATATCCGCCAGGATCACCAAGTGGTAGAAGGCAATAATGTCAGCGTACGACTGGATAGAGTCAATGGCGCTGCGGCAAACAATATCAACTGGTGTATTGCTGCCGGGCCTGACCTTAATCTGGACTTGTCCAATCTTGAGCGTCCCTTATTTGTCGCCCCCGGGGTTAGCCAGGATACGGGGGTGATCTTGCGAGCCAGCGCCAGTGTCAATGGCGAGATCTTAAGCGATGAAGTCAGCATACTGATAACTGATGAAGCGCAAATTACCTCAGAGTACTTTGATGCGCCAGTTGCCCGCACTCATGCCTACAGGCGAAACTCGCCCTATGCCGATGTACTAAAACGCTGCACTTATTCCAATCAGTTGAGCGCTTGCCAGCTTAGTACCCTGCCCTTGATTGGACAAGTCGGCACCGGCATCAGTGATAAACAAGCGATAATGGACCGGGTACTGGTATCCCACGATTGGATGGGGCGTAATTTTGAAGCCTTTATCGATCAAATGGACACTCATGGTGACTTTGCCACCTTATTGCAATCTGTCACCGCCGTGGTGATAAGCTACGATGTCCGTCCCTCCTTTTATTGGGTGGTTACCGGCGCCATCTATCTGGATCCGGAAGATCTTTGGTTGACGGCAACCGAGCGCGACAGCATCAATGAAGCGCCGGATTACCGTGCCGGTTTCGGTAATGAGCTGCAGTTCCTGATCCCCTGGCGTTATGTCAAAGACAACGATTATGCTTCTGTCTATCGTGATCGCAACCAGCGCAGCAATCGTCCTATCAGTGAGTTGACTACCGATCTTTCCTCGCTGCTATACCACGAGTTGGCTCATGCCAATGACTTTTTCCCGCGCAGTGTTCATTCAAGCCTTGAGGGACCAACTTTGCTGGATGATTATTACCGGCGCACGGCGCAAAAAGCCTTGATATCGGATCAGCTCAGCAGCGCTTATCCGCTTAATAGCACAGAAATGAGAGCCCTGGCCAGCGTAAGCTTTATGGGCGAAACCGCCACAGCGACCCAAAAGGCATACTCGCCCGGGGATGTCAGCGGCTTCTTCTTTGCCGACAGAGCCAATGACTTTTACAACTACAGTACCTCCAGGGAAGATGCCGCCATGCTGTTTGAAGAAGCCATGATGAGTTACCGTCTTGGGGTACAGCGGGATGTGGCTGTCACAGACAAACCCGCAACTGTGACCGCAAACAGCATCAGTGTCGACTGGGGCCAACGGGGACGGATCGGTGCCACCGAACTTAGAAACCGAACAGGTTTGGTGTTGAGCGAGATGATGCCTGAGCTCAATAATCAGCTGCTGCTGGATAGTTTGCCGGCGCCGCTGCAGATGCAACCAGGCTTGAGTTGGGCAGCCAACCTCGGCATATCACCCACACTTATGGCGCCAAAGAGCAATATCCAGCATCAACAACAGCGTGAACAAACTCAAGTGCCGCTGCGTTTGAGTGGCGATCGCCACAGAGCTCCTGTGGGTGTAAACAGACACTGATTGTTATTTTAGTTTGTCATAGTATAAAAAAGCGCTGCTCTAGGGCAGCGCTTTTTTACTATCTTTAGCGACTTAAAGACTAAAGCCGTAGCATCTCTTTGATAAAGGGAATGGTCAACTTACGTTGATGAACCATAGACGCCTTGTCCAGCCTATCCAGTACATCGAACAGGGTACGTAAGTCTCTGGCTAAACGATTAAGCAGAAAGCGGCCTACATCTTCCGGTAACTGTAGGCCACGCATGGCAGCGCGACGTTGCAATGCCACCAACTTTTCTTCATCGGCCATGGGCTGGAGCTGATAATTGAGTCCCCACTGCATCCTTGAGACCAGATCCGGCAAGGCAAAACCGGCATCTATAGGCGCTGCGCTGCCACTGACCACCAGAGCACAATGTTTCTGTTCGGCTACCCGGTTATAGAGATCGAATATCGCCTCTTCCCATAAAGGATGGCCGGCAATCGCATCGACATCATCAATACAAACCAGATCGAGCTGCTCCAACCCTTCAAGTAAAGCGGTGGAGATACTGGCATGAATACCCAAAGGAATATAAAAACTGCTGCGTTCCAACTCATTGGCGTGAGCACAGGCGGCGTGCATCAAATGGGTTCTACCCGATTTTACCGGTCCCCATAAATAAACGGCTCCCTGGCTGTGGCCTTCGGCACAGGCCCTCAGAGTCTGGATAAGTTCATCGTTTCCTGCCGCTGGATAGTAACTGTTAAAAGTCTCATCGTCCGGCAAGTGAACGGGCAGTGAAAGTTGCAAGGGTGAGTTTTGTGTCACTCAGGATCGTTCCCAATCGCGGTCAATCAAAAATGCGGGCGCCAAGTCTAGCATGACTGGCGCCGCGGTTAAAACCTCAACGGCTGTGCCACTGGTAAGGACCTAAGGGCTGGCTCACATTCTCGTTGAATTTTGTGGTCTCGGATGCCTGCGACAATGAGTTAAAACCATCGTAACCCTGGCCGTCGGCGACATCTTGAAAACCGCTCTGGGCCGAAGATAACCGAGGCTCCAAACGCAACAGGTTTTTCAAGTCGTCTTCCGAGCCAAAAAGTTGCACCTTAAAAGTAGCGCTATCACCCTGCAAAGTGCTAAGGCTTGCTTCACGCACCGCGCTGAGTTGATTGAGAAACGCTTCAATTTCCACCAACTGCTTCATCTGGCTGATGCCGGTAAAACGTACCTTGCTCAGCAAACCATCCCCAGAGTCGGCTATGGCGTACCGGGACACAAAGTAATCGGACAGTGACAACATCATCTCGGCCACAGCCTCGTCTTTACTGGCAGCTTGTCCCTGACGATTGAGCAGAGGCTGGCCGAAGGACTGACTGATATCCGTCTTGGGATAAAGTACCAATTGATAGTTAAATTCACTGCCATTTGCCTCAAGTGCGCCCATCGCAAAGAAGTCCGCCTGATAGCGAGTTGAGGCGGTAGCAACAGTATCGGCAAATAAACCGCGCACGTCATTGACATTGATACGCATCAAATCATCAAGATCCATCAAAGGAAACATCAGCGGCACACCACGTTCCATCGAAGCATCGGCAAACGCCTTGCGCTCTTCAGCGCTTGAGTCATCACTTAGGATAACTCTTTCATTGTTGATATCCGTACTGAGCCAAAACAGAGTTAAGGGACGCTGTTTGCCCCATACAGGCAAGCCGGCTTCACGCAACATGTCGACTATCTTCCGGTGTTCGAAATTAGCTTTTAGCTTGAGCCCTTCTTCAGTATCAAGATAACCAAACTGACTGACCAGGGCATCGGCATTGGCAAGTTTGGCTTGGATCTCCGGGCTTTCGAGAGCACTGCGTGAGCCGGAATTTTTTAAAATAACATCTTCCAATGCCTTCTTGAGCCCCTTGCTCTTCTCGGCACTGGATCTGGACCCAACGGCTACAGTAGCTTCATCCAGCTGTTTAACCTCAACAGCCTGAACCAAAGTCGTGGCGCAGAACAGGGAAAGAAAAACAACTGGCTTTACAAATAAATTCAGCATCTTTGCGACGGTAAAAAGTGGTCGGAATGGCAAAAGTGTATCATATATGCCCCACTTGGCGAGCCGGTGGAGATGAAAAACCTGCCTCTTGGTTCATCTCGGGTTCAACTATGGAAATTGTGAAAAATTTGATCTAAAACGGCAAATAGCCCCCCACGCTTTGTGGCCATCTGGTAATATTGGCCGGTTTAACCACAATACGGATAAAAAAATGAAATACCTTGCCCGTCCTCTGCAAGGCGCACAAATGTTATTTGTCGCTTTCGGAGCCCTGGTGCTGATGCCGTTGCTCACCGGCCTCGATACCAGCGTAGCCCTGTTTACCGCCGGATTCGGCACCCTGTTATTCCAACTGATCACCAAACGTCAAATCCCTGTTTTCCTCGCGTCGTCTTTTGCTTTTATTCCACCTGTTATGTATGGCGTCCAAACTTGGGGTATCCCTGCCACCATGGGCGGGTTGATGGCAGCCGGCTGTGTCTACCTAATGCTGGCCTCTGTGGTAAAACTGCGTGGCAGCGGCATTATTATGAGGCTTCTGCCCCCTGTGGTTGTGGGGCCGGTTATCATCATCATAGGTCTCGGCTTGGCACCGGTTGCGGTGAATATGGCGCTTGGTAAAAGTGGAGATGGCAGCCAGGTGCTTGTTGCCCAAGATACCGCGCTATTTGTTTCTCTGGCATCACTCCTGACCACCATAGCCGTGGCCATCTTTGCCAAGGGACTGTTGAGGCTGATGCCGATCCTGGCCGGCATTATAGTCGGTTACAGCTTGAGTCTGTATTACGGCATAGTGGACTTCAATGTTGTACACGAAGCCGCCTGGCTGGCCATGCCTAACTTCGTCGCTCCCGAATTTAACTGGCACGCCATAGCCTTCATGATCCCGGTTGCCATCGCCCCGGCGGTGGAGCACATAGGGGATATTCTGGCTATCTCCAATGTTACCGGTAAAGATTACCTGAAAAAGCCCGGCTTACATCGCACTCTTGCCGGTGACGGTGTTGCCACCATAGCAGCTACCGCTTTTGGCGGCCCACCCAATACCACTTATTCTGAGGTCACAGGCGCAGTAACCCTGACGCGCAACTTTGATCCGAGAATTATGACCTGGACAGCCATTACTGCTATTTTGCTGGCCTTCGTCGGCAAGTTGGGGGCTCTGATGCAGACCATTCCGGTACCTGTAATGGGCGGTATCATGTGTCTGTTGTTCGGCTCTATCGCTGCAGTGGGCCTCAACTCATTGATCAAACACCAGGTGGATCTCAGTGAACCTCGCAACCTTTCTATCGTTGGAGTGACACTGGTATTCGGTATCGGGGGTATGGCTTTCGGTATCGGTTCATTCAGCCTGACCGGCATCAGCCTTTGCGGTATCGTAGCTATATTGATGAACCTGTTGCTGCCAAACAGCAAACCTCACGCGAGCAAAACAGGTAACTCTGTAGCAGATGAAACCTAAGCTGAGTACTGGCTGCGTTAGAACATATTAATTAAAAAACCGATGGCGTTGTCATCGGTTTTTTGACTTATAATCTGTCATTTCCCAATGGGAAGCATAAGAACACATAACGAGCCTCACAGACTCGAATAAAAACCGTCTGGGATGTTCAGAAAACAAAAATCCCCAGGACATACCCGGGGATTTTAGGTCACTGTTTAGAGTTCAGGTTAGGGCTCAAGCCACTATGATAAAGCCAACAAAAGTCAGTGCCGCTGCGATTAAGGCATAAGGCAGTTGAGTGACTGCGTGGCTTACCAGATTACAGCCGGAGCCTTGCGCCGCAAGGACGGTGGAGTCTGAGTAGAAACATGCCTGGCTACCAAAGGATGAAGCTGACAACAAGGCGCCTATCACCAAGGGGATATCGGCACCAACAGATTGCGCCAGCGGCATTACAATAGGAATGGTCACCGCAAAAATACCCCAACTGGAACCTGTGGCAAAGGCCAGAATTGCCATGGCTACAAATACCACTGCCGGCAAGAGCTTAGGTGTCATAAAGGGACTCAGGGAGTCGATGACATACTGAGGCAGCAGCAGTTGATCGCAAACATCCTTGAACACAAAGGCGGCGATAACAGTGCCTATAGCTGGTAGCATGCTCTTGAAGCCATCTATCATCTGATCCATCATTTCGGACAAGGGCATCAAACGCTGTACCGCGTAATATGGCAAGGTAATCACCAAGGTTGCCAACAAGCCTTTCCATACATCGATATCGAAGTAGACGGTAAAGCCAACCAACAGCAAAATAGGTACCAGGAAATTATGTAATTGTCCTTGCTTATCGGCCAGCTCAAACTCCTCTTCCATCGCGCGCACGGCATATTCATCCAAGGTCTGGACTTCATCAAAATTTGTTTGTTCTTTGGCTGGACTACCGGCAGCCGCAGCAAGCTGTGCTTTTTTCATTGGCCCTATGGCCGGGACTATGCCGAGAATCACCAACAACACCATGGCAACTGCCAACCAGGCATAAAACATGTACGGGATTGCCTGCATATAGATTTGGATCCCCTCACCTTCGGCAGCCACTCCGTTGTTGACCAAGAGCCCGCCGAAAAAGACCGCCCAGGTAGATAGCGGCACCAACACGCACACTGGCGCAGCGGTAGAGTCGACCACATAGGCCAGCATCTCACGGGAGATCTTGAATCTGTCGGTGACCCGTTTCATGGTTTCACCGACCGTGAGCGCATTCAGGTAATCATCAATGAAGATAACCAGGCCAAGTACAAAGGTCATTAGCAGGGACGAGCGCGGCCCCTTGGCTAACTTAATTGCCTTGCGGCCAAAGGCCAAGGCACCGCCGGTGCGCACCAATAAGGCAATCAGGGCACCGAAACTGCCACACACCAGGATTAACCAACCTATGGTCTCATCGGCCATCACTTTGAGTGAAATATCGGCGAAGTTATTCAGTACCTGACTGGGATCCAAAAGTAACAGACCACTGACCGCGCCTATGATCAACGCCAAAATGGGACGACGCAGCCAAATGGCCAGCACCAATACAACAATGGGGGGAACAAGACTTAACGCTGTCGGCTCAGACATGCACTTAGGTCCTCAAAAAGATGGCCTTACGGCCCTATAAAGTCATGTGGGGCGTTCAAGACACCGCCAAAACAACTGCTTTATTTACGGCTTTCCGCCAGACGGACAGTAACAACTGGTCGCTTTTGTTGGAGCCTTGCTAAAAACATCGCGCAGAAAATAATGCTCAACTGCATATGAGTCAACCATAATCTGAATCAGTCAGCCCAAATTTTGACCTTGTAGGCAATTGCCAAAAAATTTCTATATGATTCAATAGCTTTTACATGCACATTTTAAGCTCTTTTAGCGTTATTGACATATAAGCATTCAGTTAAACTGCCTTTTTATTTTAAACAATGTCAAATGAGTTTTGTGCTAATCACCAGCACCCTGGCGATTAAGCAGTTTTAAATACTGATATCCAATCAGGTTGTAGTCGCATCATCTTTTAACTGGCATATTTGTTTGACGTGAAAAGATAAAAATTCTGTTAAAAGCAAAAAATATGACTCATCCCCCCTTTCTAAGATGCTTTAAATTAGGTATCGTGCCGAAGGTTAAACTCTTTCATATCAGCCAGTTTCGAGGTAGTAATGCGGCCAATCATCAAATCCAATAAGCTCGACAGTGTTTGTTACGATATTCGAGGACCGGTACATAAAGAAGCACGTCGGTTGGAAGATGAAGGGCACCGTATTCTTAAACTCAATATAGGTAACCCGGCCCCCTTTGGCTTTGAAGCCCCGGAAGAGATAGTTCGTGACGTCATCCTCAACCTGCCATCGGCTCAAGGGTATTGTGAGTCCAAAGGTTTGTTTTCTGCCCGTAAGGCGATAGTGCAGCATTACCAGTCCCAGGGGATCTTCGGTGTCGATATTGAAGATATCTATATAGGTAATGGTGTTTCCGAACTGATAGTGATGGCCATGCAAGGGCTACTCAATACCGATGATGAGGTGTTGGTTCCCTCCCCTGACTATCCACTATGGACCGCGGCGGTTAACCTGGCCGGCGGCAAGGCGCGCCACTATCGCTGCGATGAAGCGGCCGACTGGTTTCCCGATCTTGAGGATATCAAGAGCAAGATTGGCCCAAGAACCCGCGGAATTGTGATTATCAACCCCAACAATCCAACCGGTGCCGTATACAGTCGCGAGCTGTTGCTGGAGATTGTTGAGTTGTGCCGGCAACACTCCATCATACTGTTTGCCGATGAGATTTATGACAAAATTCTTTACGATGGCGCTGTGCATATCCCGGCCTGCAGCTTGTCGGACGATATTCTCACAGTGACGTTTAATGGCCTTTCCAAAGCCTATAGAGCCGCCGGTTTCCGGGTCGGTTGGATGATGCTGTCCGGCAATCTCAAGGCGGCGCGAAGTTATATTGAAGGGCTGGAGATGCTCTCCTCTATGCGCCTTTGTGCCAACGTGCCCAATCAGCACGCGATTCAAACCGCATTAGGTGGTTATCAAAGTATCAATGAGCTTACCGCCATAGATGGCCGCCTGACCCAACAGCGGGATATCTGTTATGAGCTACTCAATCAAATTCCCGGCGTGAGCGTGGTGAAACCCAAGGGTGCCATGTATGCATTCCCTCGCCTCGACAGCAAGCGTTTCGGCCTCAGGGACGATGAGCGCCTGGTGCTGGATCTACTGAAAGATAAGAAAATTCTCTTGGTACAGGGCACTGCCTTTAACTGGTCAGAGCCGGATCACTTACGAGTGGTGTTTCTCCCTCATAAGGAAGACTTACAGCGGGCCCTGCTCGCCTTCGGTGACTTCCTCGAGTACTACCGCCAATAACAAATGCCAGTCGCCCGTCGAGGCGGCTTTTTTATCGCCGCCCGGCACTGACAGCCTTTAACCACTGAGGTAAAGTAAGGGAAACGCGCAAAAACTTAGAGAAGTTGTATGAGTCACCTTTTTGCCCACCTGGCCAGGATGAAGTTAATTCAGCGTTGGCCTTTAATGTATAACGTCCGCCCCGAGAATGTGCAGGAACACTCATTGCAGGTCGCCATGGTGGCCCATGCGCTGGCCATCATCAGTAACCGTAAATTCAATGGTCAGTATTCGCCCGATCGCGCCGCTACCCTGGCCATCTTTCACGATGCCGGCGAAATTCTTACCGGCGATCTGCCCACTCCGGTCAAATACTTCAATGCCGAGATAGAAGCCGAATACAAGAAGATTGAAGCCATAGCCGAAGCCAGGCTGCTGGAGATGGTGCCCGAAGAGTTTCGTGACGACTACCGCTCGCTGTTTATCAGTGATAACGCCGAGCTCAGCCATCGCAAGTTGGTCAAGTCCGCCGATACTCTGTGCGCCTATCTTAAGTGTCTCGAAGAAAAGCGTGCAGGCAACAACGAGTTCAATAGTGCCCGCAAGCGACTCGAAACCATGCTGGATGCCAACCCCGACCCGGCAGTGGCGTATTTTCGCGAGCATTTTATTCCCAGTTTCACCCTGGATCTGGATGAGATCAATCAACTGCTCTAGCAGGAGATATTATGAGCCAAGCCCACTGGCAAGCCAGGCGCGAGCCCAATAACAGTCAGCGCCGCGACGATAATCGCAGTCCCTATCAGAGAGACAGAGCCAGAATTCTGCACTCTGCCGCCTTTCGGCGCTTACAGGCCAAGACTCAGGTACTTGGGGTGGGCATGAACGACTTTTACCGCACCCGCCTGACCCACTCACTGGAAGTCTCGCAAATAGGCACGGGCATAGCCGCCCAGCTGAAGCAGCGCTATCCCGAAATGGCCTTTTTGCTCGATTCCATGAGTCTGCTCGAAGCCCTGTGTCTCGCCCACGATATCGGCCACCCACCCTATGGCCATGGCGGTGAGGTGGCGCTCAACTACATGATGCGTGAGCACGGCGGCTTTGAAGGCAATGGCCAGACCTTCAGAATTCTTACCCGGCTTGAACCCTATACCGAACACTTTGGCATGAACCTAACCCGGCGTACCCTGCTCGGTGTACTCAAATATCCAGCGCCGGTACGTACGCTGAAAGTCGATAGACCCCAGCCGGAACTGAGTCACTATCGTCAGTTAAGGCCGAGCCAATGGCCGCCGGTCAAAGGGGTTTTCGATGATGATGAAGCTATCCTCGATTGGGTGCTTGAGCCGCTGGATAGTAAAGACAAGCAAGGCTTTCTCAGCCACTATAGCCCGGGCGAAGGGCTGCACCATCGCACCCGCTATAAATCATTCGACTGCACCATTATGGAGCTGGCCGATGATATCGCCTATGCGGTGCACGATCTCGAAGATGCCATAGTGATGGGAATTGTCACCTGCTCCAATTGGCATGAGGATATGCGTGCACCGCTGCAAGCCATTGAGGATGAATGGATCCAAAGCCAGCTCGGGAATATTGAGCTCAAGCTGTTTTCCCGCAAACATCACTTGCGTAAGGATGCCATAGGAACCTTGGTAAATGCGCTGGTAACCGCCATCAGAATCGACCAAACTCCGGACTTTGCCGAACCCTTGCTGAGATTCAGTGCCAAGTTGGAGCCGGCCTTTGCCGAGCTATTGGAACTATTGAAGCAGTTTGTACTTAAACATGTGGTACGTAAGCCCGAGATCCAGATGCTGGAGTACAAGGGGCAACAGATAGTGATGGAGCTGTTTGAAGCCTTTGCCTCGGATCCCCTGAGGCTTTTGCCTCACAACACACAATCTCGTTGGCAGCAAGCCAACAACAAGGGCGAAAACAGCCACAGAGTAATAGCAGACTATATCTCGGGAATGACAGATGAGTTTGCCGCCAGGTTACATCAGCAACTGTTTAGCCCAAAGGGCGGTGCCATCATAGACTTGAGCCAGAATTATTGACCACATCAAGCCAATGCCGTTCAGTTAATAATGGGTCGAAAAAATTGATCTTCATTTCACATGAGGGGAATACGATTTACGCAGGCTTTGCCATATCGTTGCGAAGGGGCGAACTCATCAAGGCAGGCCGTATAATAGCTGTTATTTTTTGATGATTTATACCAAGGAGGACATGGCGGTAGTTTTACCATCATGAACCACTACATGATTGATCATGAGCAATCACTCTAGATGGCTGCATAGCCGCTTGATGTTAAAACGTGATTGAAAAAGAGGGTTACCTTTGTTGGGTAGCCATCTAGGGAAATATTCGGAAAGCTAGCTATGGAAATAAAAAAGAGGCCGCAAATTTGCTTGGCCTCTTTTTTAATATGGTACCCGAGGACGGACTTGAACCGTCACGCTGTTACCAGCGAGGGATTTTAAATCCCTTGTGTCTACCGATTCCACCACTCGGGCAAATTGTGCGACAAGGAGCATATCTCATCGTCGCTGAAAGAGTGGAGGCGCGACCCGGAGTCGAACCGAGATCGACGGATTTGCAATCCGCAGCATAGCCATTCTGCCATCGCGCCCCAAGCCGTAAGGCTGGGATTGGAGCGACATATCGGGTTCGAACCGATGACCTGTACCTTGGCAAGGTACCGCTCTACCAACTGAGCTAATGTCGCATCACTTGTTTGCTTCATCTTCCGAGTTGACAATCAACAAAGGTACCGACCTTTTGTTTTATCAACTGAGCTAATGTCGCATACCAGTTCCGCTATCCAAGCGAAAGCCAGAGTCTTATCCCCTGACTGCGGAATGGCATTCTACCGATTTAAGGGCGGGAGTCAATCGGCAAATAAGCATTTTTATATCAAAATGGCTTGAATGCTGGCAATTTACTCAACAGGGGACTATTTCCGGTCAAAATGATTAAAATGCAATCTGATTCAGTAGCTTGTCGACTCCCTTCCCTATCAAATGACATCCTAAAAAACCTTGTACAACGCCTCTCTAAAATCACTTCTCAAACGGTCCGAGGTGAATCCAATAATATTCAGGCTTGGATATAACAAGGCCCGGTACTCAGACCGGGCCTTGGCTATTAAGAGTCGGAATTAATCTTCAGACAATGGCAGAGACAAGTAGTTAAGACCTAACATCTTCTGCATTACACCCACCACCTGGCAGCTATAACCAAACTCATTGTCATACCATACGTAGAGGATGGCGCGCTTGCCATCGGCGATAGTGGCTTGAGAGTCAACCACGCCGGCGTAGCGTGAACCCACCAGATCACAAGAAACGATTTCCGTAGACTCGGTGAAGTCAACCTGGTTTTGCAGCTCTGAATGCAGCGCGATATCACGCAGATACGCGTTCATATCTTCTTTGCTGGTTTCAGCATTCAGGTTCAGACTAATGATGGCCATAGACACATTAGGAGTCGGCACCCGAATCGCATTACCGGTCAGCTTACCGGAAAGCACCGGCAAGGCCTTGGCAACGGCTTTGGCGGCACCGGTTTCGGTGATCACCATATTCAGCGGCGCGCTGCGACCACGACGGTCGGCTTTGTGGTAGTTATCAATCAGGTTTTGGTCATTGGTATACGAGTGGATAGTTTCCACGTGACCATTTTCGATACCGTACTTATCATTAACGGCCTTCAATACAGGCGTAATGGCGTTGGTGGTACAGCTGGCAGCAGAAACAATAACGTCTTCCGGCAGAATATCGCTGTCGTTAACACCAAAGACTATGTTCTTGATACTGCCTTTGGCAGGTGCAGTCAGTAGAACCTTGGATGCACCAGGGCTCTTAAGGTGCAGACCCAAACCGTCTTCATCTTTCCAGATACCTGTGTTATCGACCACCAAGGCATCAGTAATACCATACTTGGTGTAATCCACTTCATCGGGTGAGTTGGCGTAAATCACCTGAATATAAGTACCGTTGGCGATGATGGCGTTGTTCTCTTCATCCACCTCAACCGAACCGTTAAAAGGTCCGTGTACTGAATCACGGCGCAGTAGGCTGGCACGTTTTTCCAGATCGCCCTTACGGCCACCGCGCAGAACGATAGCGCGCAGGCGCAACTTGTTGCTGCGACCGGTTTTTTCGATCAACAGACGGGCCAGCAGACGACCGATACGGCCGAAGCCGTACAGTACGACGTTGCGTGGTTCAACTTCATCTTTGCTTTCAATGGCACTGGCCAGCTCGCGGCTCATATAAGCCTCGATTTCGCTGCCATCGGTATGATTACGCCAGTACTTAACCGCCAGTTTACCTATATCCACTTTGCACTGTTTGACATCCAGTTTGCTCAGGGCTTCTACGAAGGGGAAGCTCTCACGCAGGCGCAGCTTGTCGCCCACATGGCGACGAACCAGACGATGGGCCTTGATAATATCGATAGTGGAGGCGATCAGCAGGGGTTTACCATAAACCACCACTTCTACGCCCTGATTGCGATACAACTTGCCCAACAGGGGCTGCATGGCCTCTGCCAGTTCGAAGCGTTCTTGCCAACTTTGTAGGTGTTTATCAGCGCTCATTTACAGATCCTTTATCTCACTTTTCCACTTAAATTAACGGGAAAGGTTTGAGTAACAAAAAGAAAAGACCAATAATCATATTTATGACAGCTAACCTGCCCCTCTTTGGTCGGCGCTATTGTAATGAAAACTGCAGCTTCAAGCTAGTAGGAGATTTTCGCTAAATCTCTAATTAAATTACAGATTTAACCATGTGGAGCGTATTTTGACGCGTAATCTAGTAATAATTACATCATTTATCCTTATAGCATGGGTTAGTGGCTGTGATAACGGCGGTAACCCCGCCACTATTTGTAAGAATAATCCTGAACTTTGTGACGATTTGCATAAGGATAGCTGGTGCAGGCGGGAAAAAAACAGTCTGATTATTCAGCGCTACCAGGTCAAAACCACCGCTGAACCCTCAGGTGAGCAAATTTATCACTTGCTCACTAAACTGGAAAACTACAACCGCTGTGTGGGACTTGCGTCCGGAGTACAACATATTCTCAATCCAGAGCGCACCAATGACAGAGCCAGAGCCTATGGTTTAAGCGCGCAAAGCCTGTCTGAGCTGCAGGCCTCCACCAAGGGCAGTAATGACATTTATATTGCCTTCTATCACTGGGCACATTTAGGTGACGATGCGGCGCTCAAGGTATTGCTTGAAGCAGAGAAACAGCAACAGATAGATTCATCCGAGATCCTTGCCGGGCTAGCGGGCTATTATCTCAAGTTTGATGCCATCAAAGCGAAACAACTCTATCTTAAAGTGTTTTTAAAAAGTACAGATAAGAACTTCGACCCCGATTGGTTATTGGGGCTGGCGAGTGCTTCCCGGCAGTTGCAGGATATGGAGCAGGCCTATCTGCTTTCAAGAACCAATCTACTGTTGACCGACAACCCGGTCGATGAGGTCCAGCTTCAGGCCATGATAGGCAACAACAGTCAGCTGAGTACTCATTTGGATCAACAGGCAAGTAGTCTGGCGGACGCTCTCAAAAGCGGTGATTACCTTGAGAGTGACTGGCCCAAACGCCTGCAAGGCAATGCGGGGACACAAGTTGCTCCTGAGGTTGGAGCAACACAAGCCGCAAATAGCAAACCCATTGATAGCGACAGTAAGCTTGAGAAAAGCGCCGAAGCGGCCAAACAAAACTGATGATCTATTCTCCGGGCGGCAAATTACTTGCCAGTTTGTAATTTACGCCTGTCGGTCGCACAATTAAAGCATTGTTTCGCGACCGCTGTAATAAAAACACCTAATTTGTTAACGGGATAGCCAGTTACAGCGTGATTTAACTTGACGACCCGCGACATTTTTGTAATTTTACTACCAATTACTGTTTTTACATTCACCAGAGGGATATGAGATGACTATCCGCGTAGCAATTAACGGTTATGGCCGTATCGGACGCAATGTTCTGCGTGCTCTATACGAGAGCGAGAAAGACTATCCTATTCAAATCGTTGCCATCAACGATCTCGGAGACGCTTCCATCAACGCTCACCTGACCAAATATGACTCTGTTCACGGCCGCTTCAACGCCAAAGTAGAACACGACGATGAAGCTATTTATGTCAATGGCGACAAGATCCCGACCTTCCAGGAACGCGATCCATCCAAACTGCCATGGGCCGAGCTGCAGGTAGATGTGGTTTTCGAATGTACCGGTATCTTCACTTCCAAAGAAGCGGTACAACCACACCTGGATGCCGGCGCCAAGAAGGTTATCATCTCAGCTCCCGGTAAGAATGTTGATGCCACCGTGGTATACGGGGTTAACAACCAGGAAATCACCAAAGAGATGACTGTTATCTCCAATGCTTCCTGTACCACTAACTGTCTGGCACCAGTGGCCAAGCCATTGAACGATGCCATCGGCATTGAATCCGGCCTGATGACCACGATTCACGCCTACACCAATGACCAGCGTCTGTCTGATGTGTATCACAGCGATATGCGTCGTGCCCGCGCGGCGGCTTTGTCGATGATCCCAACCAAAACAGGTGCTGCTGCGGCTGTTGGTTTGGTTGTACCTGAGCTTCAGGGCAAGTTTGACGGTCTGGCAGTTCGGGTTCCGACTGTCAACGTGTCTCTGGTTGACCTGTCCTTTATCGCTTCCCGCGACACCACAGTGGAAGAAGTTAACGCCATTATAGAAGCGGCAGCCAAGACTTCCCCCATGAACGAAGTGCTGGCGGTTAATAAGGAGCCTCTGGTTTCCATCGACTTCAACCACAACGCCTTCTCATCCAACTTCGACGCCACCCAGACTCGCGTCAAGGGACGCCTGGTGAAAGTCATGGCCTGGTACGACAACGAGTGGGGGTTCAGCAACCGTATGCTGGACAACGCCGTTGCCTTGATGACAGCCAAGTAATATAAGTTCAAAGCCGAACGCCTGCCTAGTGCAGGCGTTTTTTATGCCAGTTGTACTAGCTTTGTCTTGCCACAGACTAGGTCTTTATTTCTCAAACTTCCATAGCCCGTTTTATCCGTCTGTCAGCAGTGCTTCTCCCGATATCCCCCTGCTGTCTCATTGCTCTTTCAATATTTGATGTAAAGCAGCGGATTTCCATTTTAGACAAGCGCCATCAAACACATTTCACTTCCGGAAAATAAAGTCCCTACTTAGACTCAGGTTAAAAGCCATTTCAATTATTGTGTTTGAAAGCCAATTCGGCCATTGCGCCGGTTAGCGCCTTGCCTTTAGCGGAGCCTCACTATGGACAATCAATTTCTTAGTCTTATTACCGATCCCCTGCTTGACCCCAAGCAAAAGACCCTGGCGCTGGCCGGTGCCGCCGATGCCAGTATTCCCTATCTGCCTCGCAGTGAAGCACTGACCCAAGCCATGGATAAAGGCATTATTTGCGATATGTTTGAGGGCCATGCCCCGTTCAAACCCAGATATGTTTTGCCCGATTACCAACGTTTTCTCGAGCAAGGCTCCGAGTATCTGGAGTTGACACCGGCCGAAGATCTGGATGATGCCCTGATGAAGCTGATGGTGCTGTATCACCATGTGCCGTCAGTCACCAATATCCCGGTTTTTCTCGGCTATCTCGATAGTTTATTGTTGCCTTACTGCCAGGACGTCAGTGATGAAGCCCTATATCAGAAACTGAAACGCTTCTGGATCCAGTTGGATCGCACCCTGCCGGACGCCTTTATGCATGCCAATATAGGCCCAGAGGACAACCGTGTCTGCCGCACTATTTTACGCATTGATGCCGAGCTCAAGCAGGTGGCTCCCAATCTAACCTTTATGTATGACCCCAGGCGCACGCCCAAAGCGCTGCTGCGATTGGCGACAGACAATATCATTGCCTGCAGCAAACCTCATATCGGCAACTGGCCGATACATGCCCAAACCTTTGCCTGTGCTCCCGGTGAGGCGCCAAATCAAACGTTCGGCATTGTCAGCTGTTATAACGCGCTCCCCACCCGAGGCGGTGCCAATACGCTGGTCAGACTTAACCTCAAAGCCGTCGCCGAAGAAGCCGGTACCCTGGAGGAAATGCTCGAGCGCACCCTGCCCCATTACTGCAACCTGATGTATGAACTGATTGAGCTACGTTGTGAGTTTTTACACCATAGATCCCATTTCTTCGACTCCTTCCTGGTAAAAGAAGGACTCATTGACGAATCCCGCTTTGCACCCATGTTCGGCGTTTATGCCATGGCCGAAGCCGTCAATCATCTGCAACAGCTGGCAGGTATGAGTGGCGAATATGGTCACAACGAGCAGGCCAATGCACTCGGTTTAGCCATTACCCGCGCGCTCAGTGACAGAGTGACCACTACCCAAGTCAGTTTTGGCTTTAATGGCCGCGCCTTACTTCATGCCCAGGGGGGCCTTTCCATCGACAAAGGCACCACTCCGGGAGTCAGAATAGCCTACGGCCACGAGCCGGACCCTGTCACTCATGTGTTGGCGCTGGCGCCGCAACACGCTTTCTATCCTTCCGGGATCAGCGAGATCCTGACCCTGGATGAAACCATCAAGGCCAATCCTGAAGCCCTGCTTGAGCTGTGTATTGGCGCCCTGGATGCCGGCTTTCGTGAATTTACCGCCAATACCGCCGATACCGATCTGGTGCGCATCACAGGTTATATGGTGAAAAAGTCGCAGATCGCCAGTTACCGCCAACAAGGCTCACGTACCAACACCACCTTTCTGGGCACAGAAGCCAGTGAAACCACGGCCGTGACCCAAAGGGCACCGCGGGTAGTGAGCGCAGAGTTCCATGCCGCCGACAAGTCCCAGGTGTAAGGACGCAAGCTATGAAGAGTGCAGCCCCGGGAATAGGAATATTTGATAGCCCGTCTAATCATTCTGAGCTTAATCGCGATGAGCTGAATGGGCGTAAGTCGAATTGCCGTGAGTTAAATAGCGGCGACACTGGCACTTCGGTATTGGCTATAAGTTCCGAGGTTGCCAGTGCCGACGTCGCCAGAGTGTTGCCCTTCTCGACCGTTGATGGCCCGGGCAATCGCATGGTGTTTTTCCTTCAGGGTTGCAACTTTCGCTGCCCCGGTTGCCATAATCCGGAAACCATCACTCTGTGTGACGCCTGCCAGGAGTGTATTACGCACTGCCCGGCAGGTGCCTTGAGCCTAAAATCAGCTGCGGCTGACATTCAAGCAGTTTCAAATAGCAAGGCATCTCTCAGGCTTGCCTGGGATAGTACAAGCTGCATCGGCTGCAACACCTGTCTCGATGTTTGCCCTTCGAGCAGCCAGCCCAAAACCCAACGCCTGTCAGTCGAAACAGCATTGACACTGATTAAAAGGCAGAAAGCTTTTATCCGCGGTATCACCTTGAGTGGCGGAGAGGCCAGCTTGCAACTGAAATTTGTCAGCGCCTTGTTCAAAGCCATCAAACAAAGCCCAGAGCTCAAACACCTGACTTGCCTTTTGGATACCAATGGTAGCCTGGGAGCAAGTGGTTGGCAGCGTCTGATCCCTTGGCTTGATGGCGCTATGGTTGACCTGAAAGCCTGGGATGAGCCGGCTCACCGACGACTGACAGGCCGTGGCAATATCAAGGTCAAGCAGAGCCTGCAACTGCTGGCCGAAGTAGGAAAACTGGCGGAAATCAGGCTACTGGAAGTCCCCGGAAAAAGTGATTATTGGCAGCACTTTGACGCTCTGGCGTTGTTTTTGCTCGACTTGCAACGCCGGCAAGCGCTGAAGGGGGAGCCGATGCGGCTGCGCCTAAACGGTTACAATCATCATGGTGTCAAAGGCGAGGCCTTGCGCTGGCCCAAGGCGAGCCAACAGCAGATTGATGACCTGGCCAAGGCGCTCAGCCGCGCCGGTATAGCCAATATCAGTCTGCCACCGGTTAACCTTGGCTGATGGACTGCTTAAAGCCACTGAGGAGGGTTGCTTTTAGCCATTGTAGCGCCGGATCTCGGCTACCACTTTGATGATGCACCATGCTATAGCCCACCTTGCCATAGGCAAAGGGCAATGGCTTAACTACCATGCCGCTTGCCTGCGCCGCCATTGAAGCCCACAGAGCCGAGCAGGTAAACAACAAGTCCGAGTGGCGGCAGATACTGGCGGCGGCGCCGAAGTCGGCGACTTCCAGCGCCAGCTCCCGCCTGCGGCTCAATTGTGCCAATGACTGCTCGAAAAAGGGTTGCTGCAGATCGGCGTCCAAAATGCCCACATGGGCAAAGCTCAGATAGGCATCCAGTGTCAACTTTTTTGTTGCCAGCGGGTGCCCGGCTCGCATCAGGCAACACATCTCGTCCTCTGCCAAACGCTCCCAAATCAGTTCGTTGCGGCCAGTTGGCGGCTGTCCCAAGTCGTGTGGCAGAACCAGCAAGTCCACCCGTCCTTCACACAGGGACTGAAAACCCGTGCTCTCTTTGGCATGCACTGCCAGTTTCATTCCCGGCGCCTGCTGTTGCACGCTGGCTATAGCGCCCGCAAGCAGTTCGAAGCTACTTTCTCTCAGCGCCAAATTCATCCGCCCTTGAAATCCTTCCGGGCGAAAGCCCTCTTCGGTAAACAGGTTGTCCATCTCTCTGAGCATGGCGCTGATAACCGGCCCGAGTCGTTTGGCCTTGGCAGTCGGCAACAGCTGATTACCCTGACGGTAGAAGAGCTCATCATCGAGGCAATCCCTGAGCTGGGAGAGTATTTTGCTGACCGCCGAAGGGCTCAAACACAGACGCGTGGCCGCCTGGGTGACGCTTTGCTCTTCCAGCAGCTGTCTGAGCACCAGAAGATGACGGAAATTAATGCGGGATAAGCGGACGATATCACTCATTCTGGCTGTGTTTAACCTTGACTGGATTTAACCTTGACTGAATAAGCCAAGGCTAAACCAAAACTGAATCAAGTTCTGCAATCAGGCTCTCATTCAGCCAAGCGCTTGCTAAAGCGCTGTCAGAGAATACGCCGCAGCAGAAAGTCGGCCTTGAGCCTGCGAATACGATTCATGATTTTTTTTACCGGCTTGGGGTAACTCTGCAAGGTATCTATCTGGCTGTAATGATACAAACGCTGGCTGTGCAGCAGCAGATGTTGCTGCTCTTTGGCAAAAGACTCGGCCAGCTCTTGTTTGTCATCATGCAGCAGTAAACCATTTTCCAGATCCAGGGCCCAGGCCCGCGGATTGAGATTGCTGCCGGTGAGCAGATGTTTGCGACCATCCATGCTCACCCCTTTGAGGTGATAACTGTTGTTGTCATGCTTCCACAGATGGATATTGAGTAGTCCTTGATCAACCGCCCACTGCTGGCGTTTGACAAACTTGCGCAGCGACTGCTCATAGAGGTACGGCAATGCACCTATGGTGGAAAAATCCTGATCCGGCGGAATATAGAAGTCATTGGCCGTCTTGTCACCCACCAAAATATCCAGACGCTTGCCGTTACGCAGATGTTTAACCAACGCCCGCACCAAAGCATAGGGCGGGTTAAAATAGGGAGTGCAGATAAAAAGCGATTCCTTGGACTCCTCAACCATGGCGAGTACCGCCTTGTTGAGCGGATTGCGCTTGCGTCCAAGCCCCAAAAGCGGCGTGACCCGCAATCCCTCTTCAACGCCCTTGAATTGATAGCTTGCCGCCGACAATCGCTGCTTAAAGCTTCTGACATCAATTTTTTCCGGCAGCACTTCCTCTTCTTCCGGACAGCTCAGGCAACTGACCGCTTTGTCGCTTAAAATAGCACTGTCAATCATCTCTCGCATGCTGGCAGCCAGCTCGGCCGATTCCAGCAAGTGATAGCGATCGAAACGGTATCTGTCTTTCTGCTGCAGGTAGATATTATTGAGGCTGGCGCCGCTGTATATCACGGCATCATCGACAATAAAGCCCTTGAGGTGCAGTACTCCCATAAACTCACGGGATTTCACCGGTACGCCATAGATGTTGAAACGCTGCTGCGCTTGCGCCATCACCTGACGGTACATCAGGTTGTTGCCGCCATCGCCCTTGTGGCCGATAAGGCCGCGGCGGGCACGGTGAAAATCTACCAACACTTTGATTTCGAGTTCGGGTCTGGCTGCCTTGGCCGCCAGCAGTTCGGCAAGTATTTCGCGTCCGGCCTCATCGTCTTCCAGATAGAGTGCCGCAATATAGATGGCCTCTTTGGCGCTACGGATCCGCTCAATCAAGGTCTGTTTGAAGTTACTTGGGGTCAGCAGCCAGTGCAATGCATCCGGCGCTATGGCAATTCCACCCAGCTTATCCAGCAAGGTATCCTCCTGTCACTGTATGTTCCGGCAATCCACTCGCTCCTTGTGTTTCCCGGCAAAATGTCCTTCCCCTGTGATGGCGTAATCGATAAAGATCCACGGCGGGGCGAATAAGGCAATAGAAATTACCCACTTGTCTTCTATCGGGCAAGCCTTTTCTAGTCAACAGCCGCTATTGGTTCACGATTTCGGCGCAATTTGTATCAAAAGAGGCTATGAGGACACCGCGCCAAGAGTAAAACCGACCCAGATCACGCTTTTGTGATGGCAGCCCTGTTATCACAGCATTAGCCTTATACACTAATATGCCCTTAATCCCTCACTCACTTAACTCAAACCTGGACGGCAATGAACAAACAATTCTGGTTGACGCTTATCGGTACCCTGCTCGCGGCCTGGGCCTTGTTTCACTTCAAAACCTATCTCGGCCCTTTGGTACTGCCGCTGTTTATCGGTTTGGTATTGATAGTCACACTTAAACTCTATGCACTGATGGACAAGGACGACAGCTAAGGCTCTGCAGGTTATACTCTCGAAAGCATTCACGGAACCGGAGGCTTTTTTATGCCACAGTTGTCCCTGCAGGGCTTGGCACGTCCACTGTTGTTATTGAGCGCCATGGCGCTGTCTTCCCCTTTGAAGGCCGATAATACCTCCCTTGATGATCTTTTGACTCTGATCACTCCGGCCTCATCACAAACTGCCGTCTGGATAGAAGATCTGCAAAGCGGCGAGCAACTGCTGAGCCACAACAGTGAAACCCTGATGATCCCGGCCAGTACTCAAAAACTGCTGACCGCGGTAACGGCCACTGAGCTGCTGGGAGAGGAGTTTCGTTATCACACCAGCATTCTCAGTACCAATTCGCCCAAAAATGGCGTACTTCAAGGCGATCTCTATCTACTGTTCAGTGGCGATCCTACCTTAAAGCGCCAGGATCTGATGGAACTGTTCAAGCGTGTCACCGAAGCGGGTATCAATCAGGTACAGGGCAACCTTATCTTGATAGGAGAAACCCATGAGCAGCTTAGAGCACCCGGTTGGGTATGGGATGACTTGGGGATCTGTTACGCAGCCCCCGTCTCCAGCTATGTGATTAACCAAAACTGTGTCCATGGCAAACTCGAACCCACACTCGCCTCGGACAAAGCCAAAATTTCAGCGCCGGTTTATCTGCCGGTCAAGCTGACCACCAACGCCATTTTCGACAAAGGTCACAAGCAGGGCTTTTGCGAACTGCAACTGGACCGATTACCCGGCAACCACTTTCATTTCAGTGGCTGTTTCCCGGGCGCTCAGGTATTACCGTTGGCGCTGGCGGTCAACGACCCCGGCCAATATGCCATCGACAGCGTCGCCGGCATTATCAAGGGTAAACTCAGTATCAAAGGCAAGATACTGACCTCCAATCAGCTGCCGGCCAGCTCCAGGGTGGTAGCCAGTCATGCCTCGGATGCCCTGCCCGAGCTGTTGGAAATCATGTTACTGGAATCTGACAACCTGATTGCCGACAGCCTACTTAAACAGCTGGGGAAACACTATTATGGTGATGGCGCCAGTTTCAGTGCCGGCGCCAAAGCCATCAGGGAAGTGCTGGCAGAAAAAGGTGTAGTGCTGGAAAGAGCCCAGTTGATAGATGGCTCCGGACTGTCACGCTATAACCTGCTCAATGCCAGGCAGTTGGCGCAGTTGCTGCGATTAATTGCCGATACCCCGGATTACCAATGGTTGATGCACAAGCTACCGGTTTCCGGCCACAGCGGCACCTTAAAGTACCGCAAGCGCTATGCCAACAAGCCGCTCAAGGGCAGAGTCTGGGCCAAAACCGGCAGTATGCAGGGTGTGGTGAATCTGGCCGGTTATGTTACCGATGGCAGTGACAAGCAAGTGCCCAGATACCTGTTTGTAGTGCTGGAAAATGGTTTGAGCCCCCAGAGCAAGGAGCTTGAAGCCGCGCCCTTTGCCACACTTTTGCTGCAGGGGCTGACAGATTTTCGCACAAACAGCCGCGCAGAAGGCCAACTGGCGGCAAAAGGGCAAGACAAACCCAAAGCTGCACAACAGGAAAAAGCCCAGGCCGAGCTGAATGTCAGCGCCCGTTAGTAGAGCAACGTCAAAGCTTGTACTTAGATAAAACGCCAACAAAGCCATGAGAAAAGAGCCGCTTATAGCGGCTCTTTCGATTCAGCTTGAATACTTCTGCGTTCTCAGAACAGCTCGGGCGCAAGGGCCATCACACTGTCATCACCACCGGCCAGCTGACTCAAATGGAAATCGGCTTTGGCCAACAATTTGGCAAAGTAGAACTCCTTCAGTTGGTTCTTGACCTCGGCAAAGCCTGGCTCAAGGGTATTATCGGTTGCAGCGAGTGCCTTATCTGCCATCAACAGCCACAGGTAACCGTAGAGTATGTAACCAAAGGCATCCAAGGCTTCAACCGCCAAGGCGTTAATAAGCGCAGGCTTATCGCCTTTTTGCTCGTTAATAGCGGCAATCGCGCTGGCGAACTGGTCAAACAGGCTTTCAACGCGCTGTTTCTGCTCACTTGATACTTGTCCAAAAGTCGCCATATCAACCTTGATATCGGCGATAAACTCATTCAAGGTTGCCAAGCGATCACCTGTCAGCTTGCGCCCCAAAAAGTCGATGGCCTGAATACCATTGGTGCCCTCATAAATCTGGGCGATACGGGTATCACGCACCAATTGCTCTATGCCGGTCTCACGAATATAGCCGTGGCCACCGAATACCTGCTGCGCCAATATGGTAGCGTCCAGACCGCGATCGGTCAGGAACGCCTTAGCGACCGGAGTCAAGAGACCCACGTAACGACTGGCTTTGGCTTTAATCGCTTCATCTTCGGCAAACTTGGCCAGATCCAGCTGTTTACCTGTGAGCATAGCCAAGGCCCTACCCGCTTCTGTCATGGCGCGGATATTCAGCAGCATGCGCCTTACGTCGCCATGTACCAAAATAGGATCTGAATCGCTGCCGGTGGGTGAGCCACCGGCGGCGACGCCCTGGAGGCGCTCTTTGGCATAATCGGCCGCCATCTGATAAGCGCCCTGAGCACTGCCAAGCCCCTGGATACCTATGGACAGACGTTCATAGTTCATCATGGTGAACATGCACACCAGGCCACGATTGGGCTCGCCGATAAGATACCCCTCGGCATCATCAAAATTCATCACACAAGTCGCCGAACCCTTGAGACCCATCTTGTGCTCGATGGCACCGACGGTTACACCGTTGGCTGCGCCCAAACTGCCGTCATCGGCCACTTTGAACTTAGGTACCAGGAATAGCGAGATGCCTTTGCTGCCGCTGATTTTGGCCAGCACCAGGTGAACCAGGTTCTCGGTCAAGTCCTGATCGCCACCTGTGATGAAAATTTTTGAACCACTGATAAGGAAACTGCCGCTGTCAGTTGGTTCAGCGCGGGTGCGGATATTACGCAAGTCCGAACCGGCCTGAGGCTCTGTCATATCCATGGCGCCGGCCCATTCACCTGAGTAGAGTTTAGGCAGATATTTGGCCTTGAGCTCCTCACTACCGTGGGCGTGAATACACAGTGCAGCACCTGAAGTCAGTGCACTGTAAAGTGTAAAGGCGTTACAGGCGCTATAGCCCATTTCATCGACCATGACACCGAGCATTTTCGGCATCCCCATCCCCCCCAGCTCAGGGTCGCCGCACAGCCCTACCCAACCACCGGCGGCAAACTCGGCATAAGCTTCTTTATAACCATCGGGTGTGATCACCTTGGCAGCCTCGAAACGGACTCCTTGTTCATCACCATTGCGGTTTATAGGATGAATAAGATCGCGGCACAGTTTGGCGCCTTCTTCGAGGATGGCAGCGGCAGTATCGAGATCGACCATATCGGCCATTGCCGGCAATGAAGACCAGGTTTGTTCGGCATCAAAAACATGTTCAAGCAAGAAGCGCATGTCAGTTAACGGAGCTTGGTAGGGATTCATCTAAAGACTCTTAAACGTTGGATTTAAACACTTGTTTCAATCTAACTCAGTTAACGCAGTAATACAATGCGCCAAAGGTAGAATTACCGAGGCGATATCCACAGAAATGAGGGTTTTATGGGTATAATCATATTCTGATTATCAAGCACAACGACCAAACCCAAAGCGGATATCCCCTGCCGCTTTCCGCCGGGCCACTCTTCAGTCTCATCAAGTAGTTACAGTCAAAACTGTCGCATTGAGTTGTGAAATCTATTCATATCCCTTTTCATGGAGATATTCAGCCAAAAGTTGCTCTGTTTGTTGCTGCTGGGTCGCTTGCCAGCCATCTTCATGGACAGCCAACTCAAGTGGTCGCCGTGGCAACCAGCCTTTACGTTCAAGCTCAGGGATATCGCTAAAGGCACTCACACGACCCAGACATAGATAGGCGATAATTCTTATCTGCTCCGGGATCCCCAATGTCTCACGCAGCACTTCATCATCGAGAATACTGACCCAACCCACTCCAAGACCTTCCGCTCTGGCAGCAAGCCACAGATTTTGCACGGCACAAACCGCACTGTAGTTGTCCATTTCCGGTTTGATGGTGCGCCCAAGTACCACAGGCCCGCTGCGGGTTGGGTCGCAAGTCACGCAGATACCCAAAGGCGCTTCAACAATACCTTCTAGTTTTAGTCGCTGATAATGGCGTCGTCTTTCACCACTGAACTGCTCGGCAGAACGCGCATTGGCAGCGTCAAACCCTTCTTTAATTGCCTGGCGCTTGGCGTCACTACGCACCAGAATAAAGTCCCAAGGCTGCATAAAGCCAACGCTGGGCGCATGGTGCGCGGCATCAAGGATCCGCTGTAAACTATCCTCGGCAACCGGTTTTGACAAAAATTGGCTACGTACGTCACGACGGGCAAATATCGCCCTGTAGAGGGCTTCTCTTTCTTGCAGAGAAAACGCCTGTGCTTCGGAGGAGACGGTAAAATCAGACATGGTTCACCTCTTTGATGACTGCTGTGCCCGGACTATAGCAGGCATTTTACTGATTGGGCCAATCCGACGTTCGCGGATTTGATGCCATATCAGCAAGCGCTTTATGGAAAAATACCAGGTCGTTTGAATGACCCGGTATTTTCAATACTGTTCAAGGCAAAGGTTCAGGCTTTATCAGACACTCACTTCTCCACGATCTTGTTTATTGTCCGTGCCGCCGGCTTTTCCATCTTCATTGCTGTTCTTGCCTTGTTCACCAGATGCCGTTAATGCGGCTTGCTGCTCTTTTGCTTCCAGCTCCTTGGCCTTTTGCTCGGCTTCAGCCCTTGCCTGCTTGAGGGTTTCTTCAGCTTCCTTGAGTGCTGAAGCTTCTGCCATCGCCTCTTTAGGGATAAGGCTGATAAGTTCAATTCCCGTTGGCAAGTCTGTCGTGTTACCGGTCAACATAGTGACCTTGCCGTTTTTCAAATACATCAGTGGTACTACAGTTTCACCATAACGACGGTAAAAATCTTTGTAGCCGAAGCTCTCCGTCAGATTAGTGCTCTTAAGCACTCCGCCCTTAGACATCAAGCTGGCCAGTTTGGCGTAGGAAACTGTTTCCCCGAATAGGCACATACGCTTCAAGTAAGATTCAGATAACTGATGGCGAGCGCTGGTACCGTTGTTCTCCGAGTTACTGAGACCATAAACCTTCTTCTGCCCGAGGATATCCTGGAAATGGAAATAGACCAAAGGATTGAGCTGACGATATGGAGACAGGATCAACACCTTGCCGATGCCGGTCAAATCCAGATAGGTGTCGGCATGTTCGGAAGCCGGGTTGCCAAAGTAAACCGGAATATTATCCATCCGTGCCAAACGAATGTTATCCCAGTTACTGTCGGCAAGGATCACCTTGATATCCTTACCCTTGAGCACCTTGGCCAGCTCCCGGGAAAACTTGGAAGCGCCAAAGATAAGCAGGCCGCGGGCAGACCCCGCTTGAACCCCAAGCATATTGGCCCAACGTCTGGCCGTGAGTGACTGGATCACAACCGTGCCTATGATGATTAAGAACACCAACGGCACTATAGTTTCAGCCCCGGGCACTTGCATCTTCTCCAGTTTGATGGCAAACAGTGATGACACGGCCGCCGCTACTATCCCTCTTGGTGCCACCCAGCTCAAAAACCACTTTTCTGGGCTGCTAAGAGACGTCCCTATACCAGAGATCCAGATACTCAAGGGCCTAGCCACCAAGAGTACCACTGCCAGTACCCCAAGACCGCCCAGCCCTAAGTCGAGCATGGCAGATGAGTCCAACCTGGCGGCGAGCAAAATAAACAGCGCCGAGATAAGCAGTACCGTGAGAGTCTCTTTAAACTCAAGAATATCGGCAATATCCACACCGCGCATATTGGCCAGCCAAATCCCCATTACTGTCACTGTCAGCAGGCCGGACTCCTCCTGTAGCAGGTTCGAGCCGACAAAGACCCCGAGCATTATGGTTAACACTGCCGTATTAGTGAGATAATGAGGCAAGAGGTTACTTCTCAGCATCCGGCCAACAAGATAACCGGCCAGAGCCCCCAGGCCCAGGCCTATCCCCAGCATGGAGCCGAGCGCCAGCAGTACATGCGCCGTCTGCCCGGCGCTGACAGTAATATACTCAAACACCAATACCGCCAGCATGGCGCCTATCGGATCTATGACTATCCCCTCCCAGCGCAGAATGCTGGCCAACTGAGACTTGGGTTTAACAGTTCTGAGCATGGGGACTATTACAGTCGGGCCGGTCACCACGACCAAGGCACCAAACAGCAACGCCAGCGGCCAGTCAAAGCTCAACAAAAAATGCGCCGCCGAGGCGATGCAGCCCCAGGTAATCAATGCCCCCACAGACACTAAATGCGTCACCATCCGGCCGTGATCTTTGATCTCCTTGAAGTTGAGTGTCAACGCCCCCTCAAACAGAATCACCGCCACCCCGAGGGAAATTATCGGGAACAGCAGATCACCGAAAATCGCGTCGGGATTAAGTAAACCCAGTCCAGGCCCCAGCAATAAACCACACAATAGCAGCGGCAATATCGCCGGCAGACGCATCCGCCAGCCAATCCACTGACACGCCAGAGACAAGACTCCTATCAACGCCAGCATGGCGGTGATTTTTTCAACCATAAGTGAATCCTTTTGTTTGGCTCGCCCCGAAAGCCGTTCTACCATCAGCCCAGTAAAAGCCGCATTCGCATTATGAGCATATATGAGTTAACGAAATATGTACCAGCTTTGAATATCAATGATTTTCAAAACCCGGTTATACAAGAATAAAATCTGATAAGAACTGGAAGATGCACATAATATTAAGCAAAAGTGCTTTTCCAAGGAAGTTGATAAGGCTACAAAACTAACTTTATAAAAACAATAAGTTAACTATCGATTTTCAGTTTGCCAAGATGCAGGGTTTACCTATTTTGCGTGATTAGACAGGGAAAAGTCGTTAAGACCTTTCCCTTTTCTGACTATTCCGGCTTTATCATCTCAAAATGGCTGTAGGCCCTGGCAGTGGCTATCCTGCCCCTGGGAGTACGCTGGATAAAACCTTGCTGAATAAGAAATGGCTCCAGCACATCCTCTATGGTTTCCCGCTCTTCGCCTATAGCCGCCGCCAGGTTGTCGAGCCCCACTGGGCCGCCCATAAACTTGTCGATGATCGCCAGCAGCAACTTGCGGTCCATGTAATCGAAGCCTTCGCCGTCCACATCCAGCATATCCAGCGCTTGCTCGGCCACCAACTTGGTGATCCGGCCATCGTGTTTCACCTCGGCAAAGTCACGCACCCGTCTGAGCAGGCGGTTGGCGATCCGCGGGGTTCCGCGGGCACGGCGAGCGATTTCCCTGGCGCCGTCCGAGTCCATCTGCAGTTCCAACATCTTGGCAGAGCGGGCAACTATGGTGCTGAGGTCGTCCACATTGTAAAACTCTAGCCGCAGCGGGATCCCGAAACGAGCCCTTAACGGCGAAGTCAGCGCACCGGCGCGGGTGGTAGCGCCCACCAGGGTAAATGGCGGCAAGTCCAGTTTGATGGAGCGGGCCGCCGGGCCCTCGCCTATCATGATATCCAGCTGATAATCTTCCATCGCCGGATAGAGAATTTCTTCCACCACAGGGCTGAGACGATGAATTTCATCGATAAACAGGACATCGCCCGGCTCGAGATTGGTCAGCAATGCCGCCAGATCGCCGGCTTTTTCCAGCACTGGCCCCGAGGTGGACTTGATATTCACCCCCATCTCATTGGCCACTATCATTGCCAAGGTGGTCTTGCCAAGCCCCGGCGGGCCGTAGATCAACATGTGATCCAAGGCTTCCTGGCGGTTTTTGGCGGCTTGAATAAACACCTTGAGCTGAGCGCGAGCCTCATTCTGACCTGTATACTCGTCCAGCAACTTGGGACGCATCGCCCGATCGATAAGCTCCTCCTGAGGAGAGCTTTGGGGTTGGATCAGTCTGTCGGCCTCTATCATGCCTTTACCTTCATTCCTCAGTTATCCGCTCCATGTTACAGCATGGATTTGAGTGCGGCCTTGATCAGGGTTTCTGAATCTATGCCTTCAACAAAGGCGCTGGAAACCGCTTTGCTGGCCTGGGCGGGTTTATAACCCAAAGAGAGCAAGGCTGCAATGGCATCTTCTTCGGCGTTGTTGGGCGCTTCTGCCGGGGTAAAATTGGACTTGAGCACAAACTCACGCTCATTGCCGCTGGAGGCTTCCATCAGGCTCTTGAGCTTGTCGCGCATCTCAACCAATAAACGCTCGGCGGTCTTCTTGCCCACCCCCGGCAGTTTTACCAAAGTGGCGATATCATCGCGCTCGACACAGCTGACAAATTCCTGCGCCGTCAGCCCCGACAGTATGGTCAGCGCCAACTTGGGGCCGACCCCATTGGCCTTGATAAGTAACCTGAACAGCGCTCTTTCCTGCTTGGTAATAAAGCCATACAGCAGTTGAGCATCTTCACGCACCACAAAGTGGGTATAGAGAGTGGTGCTCTGTTGCAGTTCCGGCAACTCATAAAAGCTGGTCAGCGGCATCTGCAGTTCATAGCCGACGCCATGCACATCCAACAACACTTCCGGAGCTTGCTTTTCCAGCAATATTCCCTGTAAACGCCCTATCATCTGTATCTTCCATAGCTGCGGGCCGTTGCCCGGCCACCGAGGGCAACCAGACTCTGGCAAGTATGATAATGACACACGGCCACGGCGAGCGCATCTGCCGCATCCGCCTGCGGGGCGGCCGGCAGTTTGAGCAGCTGCTGGATCATGTGTTGTACCTGGGTTTTCTGAGCCCTGCCTGTCCCAACCACGGCGCTTTTGATCTGGGTTGCCGTGTATTCAGCCACCGGCAAATGCGCCGCTGTGGCCGCCACTATGGCCGCGCCTCTGGCCTGGCCCAATTTCAGCGCCGAATCGGCATTTTTGGCCAGAAACACTTTCTCAATGGCAAACTGCTCCGGCTGATATTGGCGGATAATCTCCGACAGGCCATCGAATATCTGTTTGAGACGGGAGGGAAGGTCCTCGCAGCTGGTGCGAATGCAACCGCTGCCGAGGTAAATCTGGTGTCTTCCCTGACACTGGATCACGCCGTAGCCAGTGATCCGCGAGCCAGGGTCAACACCTAAAATAATCGCCATAGTCCGCCTTATCAGCCGAGGCGTTCCATCACATCATCGGCAATTTCCGCGTTGTGATAAACTTCCTGAACGTCGTCGTGATCTTCCAGCGTGTCGATAAGACGCAGGAACTTGGCGGCGGTATCTTCATCCAGATCGGCCTTGGTCGATGGCACCATGGTCACTTCAGCATTCACCGCTTCAACCCCAATCGCATCCAGCGCATCTTTTACCGCACCGAAATCGGCAGGTGCAGTGTATACATCCACAGAGCCGTCATCATTACTGACCACATCCTCGGCGCCGGCTTCCAGCGCGGCTTCCATGATGGCATCCTCATCAACGCCTTCTTCGTAGCTGATAACGCCCTGCTTGGTGAACAGATACGCCACTGAGCCGTCTGTGCCCAGGTTACCACCTGACTTATTGAAGGCGTTACGTACGCCGGTCACAGTGCGGTTGCGGTTGTCTGTCATGCACTCGACCATAACGGCGGTGCCGCCTGGGCCATAACCTTCATAAACCACGGTTTCCAGCGCCTGGCCGTCGAGCTCACCGGCACCGCGCTTAACCGCACGATCGACTGTGTCACGGGTCATGTTGTTGGACAGCGCTTTGTCGATAGCGGCACGTAAACGGGGGTTGGAATCCGGATCTGAGCCACCTTCGCGGGCTGAAACTGTCAGCTCGCGGATAAGTTTGGTGAACAGTTTACCGCGCTTGGCATCCTGAGCGGCCTTGCGGTGTTTGATGTTGGCCCATTTACTATGACCTGCCATAGGTATATCTCCTCTCAATACCGGCTTAAATTCAGACCGGTAAAAAAACAGACCGAGGCTTATGCCCCGGTTTGATTCACACTTTTATGACTTCAAGCTCAGTCATTCAGACTTCAGCTTTGTCGGCGGCCTTTTCGGCAACCTTGATACCCAATTCCACCAGTTGTTGTGGATTGGCCTCACCCGGTGCATTGGTCAGCGGGCAGGCTGCGGTAGTGGTTTTCGGGAACGCCATTACGTCACGAATCGAGCTGGCGCCTGTCATCAGCATAACCAGACGGTCGAGACCGAAGGCCAAACCTGCGTGCGGTGGTGTGCCGTAGCGCAGCGCTTCCAGCAGGAAGCCGAATTTTTCTTTGGCTTCTTCATCTGTGATCCCAAGAATACGGAATACCGTGGCCTGCATCTCCTGATTGTGGATACGTACAGAGCCGCCACCGAGTTCGGTACCGTTGAGTACCATATCATAAGCGTCGGATACCGTCTCGGCCGGGTTGGCTTCCAGCTCGGCCGGAGTCACGCCCCGCGGCGCGGTAAACGGATGGTGCACTGCGTACAGGCGACCATCGGCCTTTTCGAACATAGGGAAGTCCACCACCCACAGCGGCGCCCACTCGCCCTGGAGCAGGTTGAAATCTTCACCCAGTTTCAGACGCAGCGCGCCCATGGCTTCGGCAACCACGTTGGCCTTGTCGGCACCAAACAGTATGATATCGCCGCTTTGCGCGCCGGTGCGTTCCAGCAGCGCCTTAACGATATCTTCATTGAGGAACTTGAGCACAGGTGACTGAATGCCTTCCATGCCTGCAGCCAGATCGTTGACCTTCATCCAGGCCAAACCGCGGGCACCGTAGATACCGACATATTTGGTGTAGTCGTCTATCTGCTTACGGGACAACTCGGCGCCACCCGGCACCCGGATAACCGCCACACGGCCTTCAACATCGTTGGCCGGGCCGTTGAATACCGCAAACTCAACATCCTTGACCAGATCAGCCACGTCCACCAGTTCCAGCGGGTTACGCAGATCCGGCTTGTCGGAGCCGAAACGGCGCATGGCTTCGGCATAGGTCATGGTCGGGAATTCACCCAGGTCCACGTTGAGCAGTTCGAGGAACAGACTGCGCACCATCTCCTCGGTCTTTTGCATCACCTGCTCAGAGCTCATGAAAGAGGTTTCGATATCAATCTGGGTAAATTCAGGCTGACGGTCGGCGCGCAAGTCTTCGTCGCGGAAACATTTGACGATTTGGTAGTAACGGTCGAAACCGGACATCATCAACAGCTGTTTGAACAGCTGAGGCGACTGAGGCAAGGCAAAAAACTGCCCCTTGTATGTGCGGCTTGGCACCAGATAGTCACGGGCGCCTTCCGGCGTGGCCTTGGTCAGAATGGGGGTTTCGATATCCAAAAAGCCGTTGATGTCCATAAAACGACGCACGGCACTGGTGACCTTGGCGCGGAAAATCAGTCGCTGGGCCATTTCCGGACGACGCAGATCCAGATAGCGATACTTGAGACGCTGCTCTTCGCTGTTGTTCTGGAAGTTATCCATACTCAGCGGCAGAGGGTCGGCGGCGTTGATTATAGTCAGTTCCTTACCCAGCACCTCAATTTCACCGGTACGCATATGGGCGTTGACCTGGCTGTCGGGACGGGCTCTGACCACACCTTTAACCTGGACACAGAATTCGTTGCGCAGTGTGCTGGCGACATCGAAAACCTCAGGCAAGTCCGGGTCATATACTACCTGGATCAATCCTTCACGATCCCGGAGATCCAAAAACACCACACCACCCAAGTCGCGGCTACGGTTTACCCAACCCACCAGGGTCACTTCTTGTCCAACGTGGGACTTGTTTACGTCCCCACAATAATGACTGCGCATCTGCTTTATATCCTTTATTCCGGCCTGCTGAGCTCTGGAACGATTCAACACGATAAGAGCGGCATTATAGAGAAAATCTGCCGCTTACCAAAGTACTTCACTTTCAGACGGTGAAGTATCAAACAGTTTGCTCCCTTTGACCAGTGGCTGAAACCAGGTCAAGGCACGAGCGTTCAAAATAACAACAATCAGGCACTGCGATAACAGTTACCGCCGCCCTTCTTGGCGCGATACATGAGTTGATCGGCCCGTTTGAGCAGTTCGATGGCGTTGTCACCATCCATCGGATACACGCTGATCCCGATACTGAGCGACAACTGCGCACTGATATCTTGCCACTTAAGAGGTCCTGCCAGCGATTGGATCAAGTTTTCCGCCACCTGGCAGACAGCATCGAAATCCTGAATCCGATTGAGGATCACCACAAATTCGTCGCCACCAAAGCGTACCAGGGTATCAGATTTGCGAATAACAGTAGCCAAGCGTTCCGTTACTTGTACCAGCATTCTATCCCCAACCTCATGGCCATAGGTGTCGTTAATGGCCTTAAAGCCATCGACACCCAAAAACAGCACAGCAAAGCGCTCCTGCTCTCTGGCATGTTGCAAAAACGCCTGCTCCAGCCTGTCATCGAGTAGCGCCCTATTGGGTAAGCCGGTGAGCGGATCGTGATTGGCAAGATGCTTCATCTTGAGCTCGGCCTCGCGCCTTAAGCTCGTTTCCCGGCTGAGGCGCCGATTGAGCTGCAACACCAGCAGTGCAATAAACAGCGCAATCAAGAGTGCCAGCAGAAAATAGCCAAGCCACTCCTTATATTGTTGGCTCTTGTCGGTAATCACAGTGCCAATCCATTTTTCATGGATCCTTTGCCTTTGGCTGTCATCTATACCGCTTATTACCCGGTTAATCAAAGGCATCAAAGGTTTGTAGCCTGACGTGACGCCAATATGGCTCTTTTGATCGGCCATATCGGTTATCAGGTTCATCTTCAGTGCCGGATATTGCCCGGTAGAAAGTGCCGAGGCCAGCGATATCACTTTATCGATAAAGAGATCCGCCCTTCCCTGGTTGACCGCCTCCAATCCTTCACGCATGCCGGGCACCAATACCGGGATTATCCCCTGGCTCTTGGCCATAAGTTCACCGGCGAGCTGATAACCTTCAACAATCGCCACCCGCTGGCCATTGAGTTGCCCCAGGCTATAAAGATTCAGATGATTTACAGTGGATACCATGGCCCAGGGCGATGGCCAATAACCATCGGAAAAAGCCAGCGCAGCATCTTGCTCATCCCTCGCCGCCAGGCTGGCAGCCATCACCACATCGCCGCTGCCAAGCGCCTTGAGGAGATCGCGCCACTCATCGAAAGCCACGGGCGCGAGTTTAAGCCCCAACTGTTGCGCCACCCTGGTCATCACGTCGGCATTAATTCCGGCAAACTGCCCCTGCTCATCCTTGAATTCAAAGGGCGGCCAATCCTTGAGATAACCCACTTTAAGCTCGGGCAAGCTTTCAAGATAGCGCTGCTCTACCTGAGTCAATGGCAGCCGACTCTGCTCCTTGTTGTAAACATGATCGTCACCATTGAGCATCCATTTGTTTTCCAGCGCCGCCAACTCGTCGCGGGTCAACAGATTAAAGCCCGCGCTCAGTCTTTGGGTCAGGCCATGGTCCTGCCTGCGGGTCAACACATAGATATCTGAGCTGAATTGCAAGGCTTTTGCTTGCTGGTAACCGGCCCAGAGTCCATGAGTCAACAGGTAGTGCTGAGTCCAGGCCGAGGGCGAGACGAAGCCTGAGATATCACCGCGGTCGGCGGCATTGACCATGGCATCGAGAGAGTCGAAATATTTGAGCTGTACCTTGGGCAAGGCCTGTTTCAGCTCTGTGATATAAGGTGATGACGGGAAAATGCCTAAGCGTTTGCCGTCCAAAAGTGCAGGCGAATCCACCACCTGCCCTTTGAGAAATAACCGACTGTTTTGGGTGTGCAAGTGCCAGGCACGCTTGAGTCCTGAGCTGAGGTCATCACTTTCCGGATAGCCTATATGGGCATCAACAATCCCCTGCTTGACCTGCTCCAGAGTGCTGTTCATGCTACCGGCAACAAACTCCACCGGCACCCCGGTTTTGGCAGACCATTTGTGCCAGATATCCACATACAGGCCATGGGGTAAACCATCCGGGCCAAGATCGGAAAACGGCTCCATATTCAGTGGCATGGCAACCGTGATCCCATGCTGATCGGCGCGATAGCCCAGCCAGCGCCTCTGGGTCTGGACGATAAACTCAGGAGTAATCTGGGCAAAGCCACTATCGATTTCGGCCACCAATGCCTGCCTGCCTTTGGCAACAGCCGGCGCCACCGGCGAGTGCTTTATCAGCATCCTGTTGGCGGTTGGATATTGCTGGGCAATACTGCGCGCCAATTGCCGATCACGAAGATACCCTTCCATGCCGGCAAACACCTTGATCTCTCCGCGGGATACCGCCTTGAGCAAAGCGTCGCGACCTGGGTATAAGGCAAATGACAGGCCGGACTGCTGCGCCTTAAGATCCGATTCGTGGGACGAGCCTGTGACTATCCCTATCCGATACGGCAGCAGCTCATCGAAACTGTCCTTGCGTCTTAGTTCAGAGTGCAGATAAAGGTAGGTGTCAATACGACTGATGGGCTTGGCAAATTCAAACTCGGCTTCGCGCTCCGGGGTCAGCGCCAACGCCAGGTGCACATCCGCCTTGCCTTCTTTGAGCTGTTTCAAAGAGTCGTTCCAGTGCCGTGCCACTAGTGTGATGGGTCTTTGATTGACCCGGCTCCATTCCTGCCAAAGGTCAACCAATATCCCCCGTGGCTGGCCGGCATCATCAACAAATTGGTAGGGATAGCTGTCCTCCCCCATGACGATGACAAGAGGGGGGGCAGAAGACAGATCTTGGGTGGCCGCTTCCAGCGGCAGACATACGAGCACCAACAATAGACTCAAAAGAGAGGTCAGCGATTTCAAGTGCTTATTTCCTGATAAGGCGATGTAATTATTTTGTTATTCCCGCATCATTAGACAAAAAATTTGCGTCAATTACCAGAGCACACTTGCTGCTTTCAGGCGGGATTCGGTAAAATACGTCACTGATTTTCCCGCACAAGATTTCAGATGAACACTTCTCAAGACACCATATATGCAACTGACTGCGGTCAGGTCTCAGACTTTGCTTTTGATGATAGGGTGGCCGGCGTATTCAGCGATATGATCCGTCGCTCTGTGCCGGGTTACGGCCAGATCATCAACACCATAGGCGATTTCGCCGAACGCTTTGTGACACAAGACAGTAAAGTCTATGATTTAGGGTGTTCTCTTGGCGCGGCGACTTTAAGTATTCGTAGGCGTATTGAAGGCAAGGGCTGCGAGATTATCGCCGTCGACAACTCACCGGCGATGACCGAGCGCTGTCAGGAGTATCTCAATGCTTATGTCAGCGATACCCAAGTGCAGCTTATTTGTGGTGATATTCGTGATGTCGCCATCGAAGACGCCTCCTTGGTGGTACTCAACTTTACCTTGCAGTTTCTGCCACCCGAGGATCGCGATACCCTGATCCAGAAAATATATGCCGGCTTACGCCCCGGTGGTGCCTTGGTACTGTCGGAAAAAATCCGCTTCGGCGATGAAGTTATCCAGCAAGTACTGGATGAACATCATCTGGATTTCAAACGCGCCAATGGCTATAGCGAGTTGGAGATCAGCCAAAAGCGCAGCGCACTGGAAAACGTGATGAAACCCGATCAACTCGACAATCACTACAACAGATTATCCCAGGCCGGTTTTGGCCATTACGGTGTCTGGTTCCAGTGCTTCAATTTCACATCCATGGTAGCTATCAAGTGATCAGTTTCAGTAATTTCTATCAACAGATTGCCGATTCCAATCTGCAGCATTGGCTGGAAACACTGCCGGCCAAACTCGGCGACTGGCAAAGAGAACACAAACACGGCGCCCTGCCCAAGTGGGAAAAAGTACTCGCCAAGCTCAACTACCCCACCCCCGACCGTCTGGATTTCAAAGACAGTGTCACCATAGGTTCAGGTGAGCAATTGGCAACAGGGCAGCGGGAAAAGCTGGAAAACCTGCTGCAGTTACTGCATCCCTGGCGCAAGGGACCATTTCATATTCACGGCATTCATATCGATACCGAATGGCGCTCTGATTGGAAATGGGAGCGCGTCGCGCCCCATATCAGCCCGCTGGCAGGTAGAACCGTGCTGGATGTAGGCTGCGGCAGCGGCTATCACATGTGGCGCATGTATGGTGAAGGCGCCAAAATGGTGGTCGGTGTCGATCCCTCCTCACTGTTTTTATGCCAATTCGAAGCGGTCAAACGCCTCACCGGCGGCACTCCGCCAGTGCACCTGCTGCCTTTGGGGATAGAAGAACTGCCGCCACTGGATGCCTTTGATACCGTGTTCTCCATGGGAGTGCTCTATCACAGGCGTTCCCCCATTGATCACTTGTTGCAACTACGTGATCAATTGCGAACCGGAGGTGAACTCATTTTGGAGACTTTGGTCATAGAAGGTGATGAAAATGCCGTACTGCTGCCACGGGATAGATATGGAAAGATGAATAATGTATGGTTTATCCCGTCCGTTGCCGCGTTGCAACTCTGGCTTGAGAAGTGCGATTTTCGTGAGGTTCGCTGTGTCGACGTCGATGTCACATCACTGGCCGAGCAACGCTCCACGCCCTGGATGCGCAACGAATCTCTGGTGGATTACCTCGATCCGACCGACATCAATTTAACAGTGGAAGGTTACCCCGCCCCCAAACGGGCTACCTTTATCGCGATTAAGTAAATCGAGCTCACCGAGCCCTATATAAAAGTGACGCAATCTGGAAAACAGAATACAGGAAGCAACATGTTGAAACAGACGATTTCAATCGCCGTCATGGCCTCCATGGCAACACTTGCCGGCGGCTGCGCCAGCACTCAGGAAGTGGCCAATGCCCCGGTGCCGGTCGACGCCCAGACCTTGCAGTCCAACCTCGCCTCTCAGGAAGCCAGCATAGTCAATGTGATTGCTCAGGCGCAGAATCAACAGCAACAGCATCTGGATGCCTTGAATACTCAGCTTCAGAGTTTGCAACAGCAGATGAAGAAACTGCAGCAGCCCCCCAAGGAAACCATCAAGGAAGTACAGGTGCCTGCGCCCTGCGAAGCTTCACCTATTGGCGACAAATATATTCTCGGTGAAGTCGAAAGCGTCTTTATCGATGAATTGAATGCCAGTTTCGACACCCGTATCGATACCGGCGCCGAATCTTCGTCACTCGATGCCCGCAACATAATTCTGTTTGAGCGTGACGGCGCCCAGTGGGTTAGATTCGATGTGATGATCAATGGCGCAGATGCACCGGGAAAAACCTTCGAATCCAAGGTGGTGCGTTTTGTGCGTATCAAACAAGAGGCCGATGAAAAGGACGATCGTCGTCCGGTAATCCACGCCCACCTCAAAATAGGCAAATATGCCGCTGAAACCGATCTTAACCTTACCGACCGCAGTCACCTCGAATATCCTTTGCTGCTTGGCCGCAAGTTTATGAAAGACATAGCCGTTGTCGATGTAGGCCAAGCCTATCTGCATGGCAAAGCCAAAGACTTAGTGATTTCGAGCCATAAATAGGAGCGGTAATGCATTCACGGAAACCTTTCTACCTGGTGGTAGCTCTGCTGTTTATTGTTGGGCTAAGCGCCAGTATTTATCGTGGTATTGAACACAATGTGCCCTTCCTGCCCGGTGAGCAGGTGCAAAGTTGGGCTGTCGATGCCAAGGTGAGTTTTCAGGGCACGGGTGGCCCGGCAGAAGTCTCTTTCTCCCTGCCACAAGACCCGGCATTTGAAGTCTTGATGGAAAATGCCACCTCCCCGGGTTATGGCCTGACTATCAGCAACAATGAACAGGGCCGCCGCGCGCTTTGGTCGATTCGTCAAGCCAATGGCCAACAGGACCTCTACTACAAGGTCACCCTGATCCCCACAGGCCGAGAAGAACTCAAGGCACAGGAAGAACCCCTGCCGCCGGCACCTTATATCTGGTCTGCGACCGAGAAAGCCGCCGCCGAACAGGTGATGGACGAAGCCTGGGCCCGCAGTGCCGGTAACCTCTCTTTTGCCCGTGAGATCATGCGCGCCATTGCCGGCCGTGATCGCAGTCAGAACATAGAGCTGCTGCTGTCGGCCAACTCACCCACCAAGCTGTTTGTCCATATGCTCAATAGCCGCGGTATTCCAACTCAGGAAGTCAATGGTCTGTATCTGGAAGATCAGCGTCGTCGGCAGCAACTGTCTCCCTTTGTCGAAGTCTATCAGGACGGTAAATGGCACCTGTTCGATCTGGTCAAAGGCACAGAGGGCCGTCCGGAAAACATGGTGCTGTGGGAGCGCAATGGCAAATCGGTATTGGACGTACTGGGTGGCAGCAACTCCCAGGTCAACTTCTCCATGCTGAAAGACACACGTTCAGCCCTGGCGACCTCCATTGATATGATGGCCAAAAACAGCGCCTTCGACTTCTCTCTCTACCAACTGCCGCTGGAAGAGCAGAGCCTGTTCAAGGGGATTTTGCTGATCCCCATCGGAGTGCTGATGGTGGTATTCCTTAGGGTTATCATAGGAATAAAGACTTCAGGTACCTTTATGCCTGTGCTTATCGCCCTGGCCTTTATCCAGACCACACTGCTGACCGGCCTGATAGGTTTCCTGCTGATTGTGGCCTTTGGCTTGATGATCCGCTCCTATCTATCGCATCTGAACCTGTTGCTGATTTCGCGAATATCGGCGGTGATCATAGTGGTGATAGGCATTATTGGCCTGTTTACCCTGCTGTCGTACAAGTTTGGCCTCAGTGAAGGCCTGACTATCACTTTCTTCCCGATGATCATTCTCGCCTGGACCATTGAACGTATGTCTATCCTCTGGGAAGAGGAAGGCGCCAAAGAGGTGATGGTGCAAGGTGGCGGTTCACTTCTGGTAGCCACTCTGGCTTATCTGGCCATGAGCGCCACTTGGGTACAGCACTGGGTGTTCAACTTCCTGGGTATTCATTTGGTGATCCTGGCGCTGGTGCTGCTGATGGGTCAGTACACGGGTTATCGACTGCTGGAGCTCAAGCGCTTCAAGCCACTGGCAGGAGAATAAGATGAATTTTGCCTGGCCATGGCAGCTGCGCCGCGCTGGCGTGCTGAATATGAACAAGCGCAATATCGACTATATTGGCCGCTACAATCCGCGCAAGTTTTACAAACGGGTGGACGACAAGCTCACCACCAAGCAGCTTGCGCTTGCCAATGATATTGCCGTGCCCGATCTCATAGGCGTGGTGCGCGAGCAACACGGTATCAATAGCATTCCCGAACAAGTAAAAGATCGCAGCGGCTTTGTGATCAAACCCTCCAAAGGCTCGGGCGGCAAAGGGATCTTGGTGATCACCCATGTCGAGAATGGTCGCTTCTATAAGCCCAATGGCAATGAAGTCACCCCGAGCGAGGTCGACCGCCACGTTTCCAATATCCTCAGCGGCCTGTTCTCCCTCGGTGGCAAGCCGGATGTGGCCATTATTGAGGGCTTGATTGAGTTCGATCCCGTATTCGATGGCTTCAGCTATGAAGGGGTTCCGGATATCCGCCTGATAGTGTTCAAGGGGTTTCCTGTGATGGGAATGCTCAGGTTGTCCACCGCCGCTTCCGATGGCAAGGCCAACCTGCACCAGGGCGCGGTTGGTGTCGGCTTGGATATCGCCACCGGCCGCGGTCTGCATGCGGTGCAGTTTGACTGCCCGGTCGATTTGCATCCGGACACGGGGCGTAACTTGATTGAAATCGAGGTGCCCCACTGGGATACCTTGTTGCACACGGCCTCGAGCGCCTATGAGATGTGCGAACTGGGTTATCTGGGAACCGATATGGTACTGGATCAAAACAAGGGACCACTGCTACTGGAGCTCAACGCCCGTCCCGGGCTTGCCATCCAGATAGCCAATGGCATGGGGATATTGCCAAGGCTGCAGCATGTGGAAAGAATGACGGGCAAACCCATGTCAGTGGAAGAACGGGTCGCTTATGCCAAGAAGCACTTTGCCAGCCGCTAACTCCGGCCTGAGTCAATCTCGCCTCAAGTCCAGACTGCCACTGTCGTTGTTGGCGTCCCTGCTGGCATCGACAATGGCCTCGGGCATTTCCCCTGCCCTGGCCGCGCCTGATGCCGTCCCCTTGCTGACGGCTCAATGTGTAGAATACAGCAGCAATTTTCAACCTGAATTTCAGGATCTGCAGTTGCTGGAGCGACAAACCCTCGGGCTGCACAATATCAATGACCGCCTCGGTTATTATCGGAGTTTCCCCCTGTCAGCGGCTCAGCATGAGCTGCTGTTGCAGTGTCAGTTGAAACTGGCCGACACCATGGATAGATTCCTGAGCGAACCGGCGCTGATAAGCCTGACATCCGAACTGAACCAGGATGATGAGCCACAGCTTCAAGCATTGGCCCAGAGGTTGGACTGGTTAATGCAACAACATCTGGGCATAGAGGAAAAAGCCCGTCTTCATGGCGCCCAGGCCAGCATTCGCCAGGGAATGCGCAGTGACGATCTCAAGCTGGAGTTGGGACAATGTGCCCTGCCCGGCATGCAACAGGCTCTTAACCCCGAAGAGGATTCAGCGGAGCAGGAAGCTGCTCAATCAGCCCAAAAGCCCGGCTTTTTTGCAGTCAATATCGCCTCTTACTTGATGCAACAGGCCGATAGTGATTGTCGCGCCAAGGTTTGGCGCACTTATCAGGGCCGCGCCAGATTACGCAATCAACTGCCGCTTTCATCCGTGTTTGCCCTGAGACAACAACAAGCCAAAGCGCATGGTTACCCGAGCTACAGTGATTTTATCCTCAGTTCTCAGTTGCTGAGCACGCCAAGCGATGTGGCCAAATTTCTCGATGCCAGCACCCAAAAACTGGATTACGCCCCTTGGGATCTGGGGCGCGAGTTACAGCAGGCCCAGTCAACTGAAATGGTCGCCCTCAAAGGCTCTGAAGTACTAAAAGCCCTGTTTGACCATCTCAAACCGCTGGGATTAACCACAGAGCAGATTAACGACGACTGGCTCAGGGTGTATCACCATGGTCGGCTGCTGGGTGAACTGCTTATCAGCGAAGGCAAACACAACCGCCACAAAATGCTGCGCCGCGCCGTTGTCGGCCAACAAACCGGCCAGAGCGAGCTGGTGCTTAAGCCTCAGCAAGTGAAGCTCAAGGACTATCAGACCGCAGTTTCTTCCCTGAGCGCCGCCATAGCCCAACTCAGTGGCGGCGGTCGTTACTATCTCAATAACAGTCTGGAGTTGCCTCAGGATGGCGCCGGAGTGGGCAAAGCCTGGCTTGAGCGCTATCTGAGCGGCGCCTTTGCATTTTCACTCAAGCCGGCTCCCGGCTCGCGCGAACAACTGGCCGAAGAATACCAGCAGCAGCTCAAGGTGTTTCGTGCCAAAGTGGCCCTCGCCAGCTTTGAAGCCTTTGGCAACAGCCAATACCCACAGCTGCACAAGGCGTTTGAAGCCAGTTTTAATGGCTCTTGGCCCGAAGTCAGTGACTATAGCTACAGCTTTGGCGCCATCAGCGATCAGGGGCCGCTCTATTATCTCGGGCTCTGGCAACAACAGCTTGCCAAAGCCATAGATGTTCACACCCGGGGCTGCAACCCGGCGCAACTATTTGATCTCTTGCTGGTCAACGAATCAGCCCAACCTATGGTCGCCCGTTTGCAAAGCCTGTTTGGCGCTGCCGATGCGGCCACACTCATCCGGAGGATACGCGATGCCAATACTCAAGAGAACCGGTCAACTGACACTTGCCCTCTGCCTGGGAGTGATGAGCAGTACGCTGGCCGCCAAGAGCCAGCCCAGCGCTGACGAGGTTTATCAACGCATTCAGCAGAATCTGGAGCAGCATCTCTACCAGCTGCCACCCAGGGTGCAGGGTCATTACGGGATCCGTCTCTATCGGATGACAGGTGACGAGCAGTACGCCAACGCCGCCTTGGTGGATCTGTTTGCGGTTACTGAAGCGCAAAGCTTTTATGCCTGCCAACTGGACGACCCTGAATTTGTCAAAAGTGAATCACTCAAGGCAATATCCCAACTGGGCAATGGCCCCCGGGCCAAGGCACGCAAAAAAGCGCTCAAACCCTTCCCCGAATTTCTGTTTTATACCGATGTGCTGCTGCGCTACGCCAGCCGTATAAATGAGTTTGGTTTTACCGGCCCCTGCCACGACAAGTTGCTCAAAGGGCTCAAAAGTACAGATCTGGAGCACGGCCTGACCGACGAAGCCATGATTGAAGCCTGGGCGGCGCAGCTGATCAATTATGTTTACTGGGCCAAGCAACTTGGTGTTGGCGATTACCTGGAAGACTACAAAGCCGCCTTCAAACGTGTCTACCCGGATGCCGAGGATGGCAAGCTCAGTAAGGCACAATATCGCAATAAGCTCTATGGCCTGACTCACTTTATCTTCGCCGCCAGTGAATACTATCAGCACCCGGTAGATGCCAAGGAGTTCGCCTGGATCCTCGACTACTTCGAAGCCAACCGCCAGCGGATCCTCAGTGATGCCACCGACGATATTATTGCCGAAGTAGGAATAAGCTATTTGCTCGCCGGCAAGGACAAAGATCATCCCATGGTGAAAGCCACCCAGGCGCACATCATCAAGTCCTTCGATCCTGAGGTGGACTTTATTCGCTCCCCCAAAGGTAACCCGGCGCTGGCCTTGGGGGAACACCGTAATGTGCTGGCGATGATGCTGCTCAAATGGCCGGAAAAACTGCATAAAGGCCCCTATTTGAGTGAACTCAAGGCGACCCGGAAATACCTGCCGATGCAGGTGACGCCACTCGAGTCGGTCAAACAGGCGACCGAGTCGACGAAAAAGGCTAAATAGTTTGAAAAACTGGCAGTTTCCACCCATGATAGGCCGAAATCTGACGAGTTTTTAGAAAATGAACAGACCCAAGTCCACATTGGAACAGTGGCGGATCCTGCAGGCCGTCGTCGACTTCGGTGGTTACGCCCAGGCCGCCGAGCAGCTCAACAAGAGCCAATCATCCCTCAACCATGCTGTGGCCAAGCTGCAGCATCAGTTGGGGATCCAACTCCTCGAAGTGCGTGGCCGCAAGGCCTATCTGACCGAATGCGGCGAAGTATTGCTGCGCCGCTCTCGTCACGTCACTCAGGCTGTGGGGGAATTGGAGCAGCTCGCCAGCAATCTGGAACAGGGCTGGGAGCCGAGTCTGAGTATCGCCAGGGAGCTGGTCTACCCCATGGAAACCCTGACCGAGGCGCTGGCCGCCTTTCTGCCCCAGAGTCGCGGAACCCGGGTCACAGTGCGGGACACTGTGATCAGCGGTACTCAGGAGATGATCAAAAACCATCAGGTGGATATTGCGATTTGCGGTACCCCGCCCATGGGGTATATCTCAGAGCCCCTTTGCGACTTGGACTTCTACCTGCTCTGCCACCCTTCCCATCCGCTGGCGGCTCAAGTGGAAATTGAAGACGACAGAGTGCTGGCCCAGCATCTGCAAATTGTGATCAAAGATACCGGCGTCAATAGTCAGCAGGAAATCGGCTGGCTCAAGGCCGAGCAGCGCTGGACCGTCAGCAACTTCCACGAAGCCAAGGTGATCCTGGCCAAAGGCATAGGTTTTTGCTGGATCCCGGCGCATCTGGTCAAGCAGGAGCTGGAAAATGGAGAGTTGGTACGGCTCAGTCTCAAAGGTTCCAGCAGCCGCAAGATACTGCTCAGTCTGGTGGTGCCACAGAGAGATAAACAAGGCCCGGCCTGTAAGCTGCTGGAATCACTGATCCTGGCTCAACATAAATCTGGCTCAGTATAAATCTGAGCTCATTATAAAGAGTAAGAAACGGAGCAACTTCATATTTACCCTGTGTCCGTAAGGTATGACGTCACAAATATCAGTTAGAAAAAGACTCGAACAGCTCCGGAAGCACACTATAGTGCTTGTTTTTCACACAGTATTATTGAGGTTTTGACAAAAACCTCGGAAATTTGAAGATAATCTGGCGCGTGATTTCTGTAATATCACAGAAAGTATCATTAAAGTCATATAGATATAAAACACTGTTGGTAGATAATAGGTTTGGAAACCGCGCATGCGCACTATATGGCTGGTATGTGTAAAAAGTAACGGGCCATTTACAGGAAAACTCTCTGAGGAAAAGCAACCAAACTATCAGATTTTCCATTGGTTTTTCTCTCGCCATGCTTGCCTGGGTAGCACCATCTGTAGCTATGGCTGATCTTGAACGAGCTTTAGAAAACTATCTGCTTATCGTTAAAGGCAAAAGAAGGCTAATGATTTATCCCCAGCCGAGGCTAAGGGGGCACTCGAAGTCCACAACAGACTAAGGGGCTTTGGTGGATCGGGAGGCGGTGGTTGCGAGCCAGTAATCGAATCTCAGATAGATGGAGATTTTGAAGGCTGGGAAGGTGAAACCATTTTTAAGCTTATGAATGGGCAAATCTGGCAGCAGAGCAGCTACTCCTACACCTATATGTATTCGTTCATGCCAAAAGTCATGATTTATCCTGTAAGCGGTGGTTGCACGCTAAAAGTCGATGGTGTTAGCGATACCATTACTGTGCGCCAAATCAAGTAGCAAGTTGGTTATGAGCTCTATTGAAAGAATATGGACACCCTGCGTTAATGGCACGCCCCCGACTATGCTTTGTTTAAGCATTTAACAAGAAGGTTATTGTGCCGCGCCCTCGCCGAACTCAAATTAGTCTTGAAGATACGCCTTACTATCACTGTTGTAGCCGAGTGGTACGGCGTGGCTTTCTGACTACAAGGATATCTTTTGTCAAATCACCTAACTGTGCTTGAACGCAGACAGAAAGAAGGTTAGGTTATTGTTTTATAATGGGTGGCTCGATTTTTTGTTAGATAACAGGTTTGGAAACCGCGTATGTGCGTTTAGCTGCGAGGGATATTAGGACTAAAGCCTATTTAACCAATCGATACAAATAGATAGGATACAAAAAAATAGCGATGCGCGTTTCACTCATCCGAGGACTAAAACGCGTAAGCGTACTATACAACTGTTAGGCATACGGAATATGAATCGAGTTAAGTCTTATATTATTGCAATTTTTCTAGTATCAGTTGCTGGGTGTAAATCAACTTCAGAAAAAGAAGATGAAAGTCTTGCTTTACGAAAATCAACACCAATTCAACTGTTCATGGGGACATGTGTAGTTGGTCGTCAAAGCCCAGCGGCTCTTGAAGAGTCAGCTAAAAGAAAAGGTTTCGTACTCGCTCCTAAACAAATTGCTCAAAATTACTTAAAGGGTAATGCTGGTAAAGCGTGGCACTTGAATAATAGTGAGGGTAGTTTCGGGTTAGCACTACTGCAAAATAAACTTTGTTCCGTATACGTACATCAAGGTGACCCAAATACTATTCAAGCGAGCATGGAGGCTTGGTTACCACCCAAAGGTAGCGGTTTTACATATAAAAAAGAACTAATTTCTCAATCTGCCAACCTGAGTACAACTTCATATACATTGTATCAAGGCAGTAGTTTTCTAGAGCAATGGGTAATAACAATAAATAGTGCTAAACCTAGTGATTTAGTTGCTGTAATGTCATACAAAGGCGTCTAGTATGCCTTGCGAGAATATGGACACCCAGCGTTAATGACGCGGAAGTAAACCCCCGACTATGCTTTGTTTAAGCATTTAACAAGGAGGTTATTATGCCGCGCCATCGCCGAACTCAAATTGGCCTTGAAGATAGGTGAAGCACTAACGACTCTCATCCCGAATGCGCTGCGCCTGTTGCTGCTCAGCGGCTATCACATCGGCAACTGAACCCGACTCAAGCTGCAACTCGGCCTTGGATGGACTGAAAGTCTGTTCATTCAAGGCATTTGACTGCTGTGCTATGGCGCCCATCAGACGAGACAGGCCTATGGGAAAGTTTGCAGATTCGCCAGCCTTGGGTTCAAAGGAAGCCGCGGACTTTTCAGCGGCCGGATCTACGGCTCCCATCAGGTTTTGACTCAGCTCAGGCTTCGGCGCGGCGGCAAGTCTCTGGGTGCCGGCCTCTTCCCTTGCCTGGTTATATTTACGCATCGCCTCGGCGGCGACCCGGATATCGGCCATGGAGGGATCGACAGGTGCCATCGCCGCCGCATAGACCTGTTTCATTTTCGCCATGGTCGCCAGCGGATCGCCGTTCACCACAGAGACATCTATCTGAACTTCGCCTTCCACCGCGTAGCGCTTGCCATCGGGTCCTTTCTCGAATTCAAATGCCGGTTGTCCGGCATGGCTCCCACCTACTGCGGCATGAGCCTGTTCATGGGAGCGCACCTGGGTATCGCGCTTCATCAGGGAGTCGATTTCCCGCTCAAGCGCCTGTTGCTCACGGCTTTCACGCTTCTGCTTCTGCTGCTGTTTCTGTTGTGCCTCATCCGGCTTGGGTTCAGCGGCGCTTGTAGTATTCGACTCCCCGGTTGACTGACGAGCCGCCCCCTCGTCCCCTTCTTTTACTTCGCTTCCTGCCTGGCTCGATGAGCGACTCGAAGAGCTGCCGGAAGTGTTGTCAAAATCCTGCTCTGCCTCACCCATAGAGTTGGCGGAAGTATTTGTGCCATTAAAAGCGGGAACCTCAGGCGCTTCTCCCACTAAAGTTACTGGTATCGCAGGGCCGCCGGCAATGTCAGCCCCTTGGCCGGAAAAGGCAGATGCTTGAGTCGATGTCCCCGCGAGCTGCGTCGATGCTTGAACCTCTCCATGCCAATGGCCTGAGCTGGACAAGGCCGCTGCCCCCAGGGCTCCTTTAGTCAAACTGACCAGTGCTTCCCGCGGCGGTTTTACGGTTTGAGGCTCTGAATGTTGCGCAATTGAACCTTGGTGCAGGCTTGAATTGACTGGGCTTGGATTAACTGAACTTGTATTGAGTGCGCTTGTATTGATTGGGCTTTGATTTCCCGAGCTCGGGTTTAATTGACTCGGGTTTAATGGGGTTGGCTTTACGCCACTTACCTGAGAGGGATTTTGACTGGCGGAGATTTTACCGGCAGGGTTGGCACTGAGAGGCGATTGGTTTATGGAGCTGCCACTGCTTAAGCTGGCAATTGACGAGCTTGGCCGCCGGGACACGGCTGTTGCCGTCAGCCCCGCGCCGGCCAGCGCGCCAACCATATATTACACCTCGATATCTATGATACTGCCCAAGGTGTCGGATGCGCGTTCAATCACCTCTACTGAAGCTTGACCCTGGGCCTTGGATTCCAATGCCGATACCAGTGCCGAGGTTTTGTCTGCCTCCTCAACTGGGCGGGCCGAATCGGCCTGCTGCGCAGGTGCCGGACGGGCGATATCCACTGTTGCCTGAGTCAGGCCGGACTGGGCGCTTTGCAGCCCTTGAACTCCCGCCGAAAAAGCCGATGGAATTTGCATAATTGCCCCTTGTCTGTATTGGACTGTGGATTGTCGTTCTGTGGTTAAAATCAGTTGCTACCATTTCAACCACAGCTTTGAACGATTATTGGTCAATTCGGTGCAGATGTACAGCCCGAAAGGTTCATGCGCCTTGATGGGTTACCGCAAAAGAGGCGCCTGCGAGCCAACTCGCGTCCCAATCTTTCCACACAGGTTGCATGCCTTGTGCTCGAATGGCACTGACCACCTCAGGGACAGTTCGCTCATCACTTATCTGGAACTGATCCAGCTGCAACTTGGGATTGCTGTAACCACCTGGCTCTGTTGAGCTGGCGGCACTCACATGAGTGATCCCAAGGGGCAATAGATTGTCCCTGAGTGAGGCGCTCTCCCGGGTAGAGAGACTCAACTCCAGCGCCGGGCTGAACAAGCGCATGGCGCAGATTAACTGCACCAATCCGGCATCATCCAGAGTCACAGCCGGCGTTACCCCACCAACGCACGGCCTGAGCCTTGGCAGCGACACGCTGAAGCGGCTACGCCAGTACTTTTGCTGCAGATGGTCCAGATGTAATCCCATCAGTGCCGAGTCCAGGCGCCAATCATCCAGCCCGAGCAAAACCCCCAGGCCTATCTTGTCGACCCCGGCCCTGGCGGCCCTGTCCGGTGTATTAAGCCTGAAACCAAAGTCCTTTTTATTGCCTCTGAGATGATGGCGGTCATAGGTGGCGGGCTGATAGGTCTCCTGATATACCATCACGGCATCCAGTCCCTCATCAACCAGGCGCCGATAGCCCGCTTCGGCGAGGGGCTGCACTTCAATCGCCAGATAGCTGAAGTCCTGCTTGAGCCTCAACAGCGCCTTGGCAAAATAATCCAGCCCTACCTTGGTTTCATGTTCGCCGGAAACCAGCAACACAGAATCAAAGCCGCGCTGCTTGAGAATGGCAATTTCAGCATCCAGTTCGGCCTGGCTTAGGGTCTTGCGGCGAATTTTGTTGCTCATGCTGAAACCGCAGTAGTCGCAATCATTGGCGCACAGATTGGAAACATAGAGCGGCGCATAGAGACCTATGTTGGCGCCAAACTTCTTGCGGGTGAGCGCAGCAGAGAGCTGCGCCATAGGCTCGAGAAACTCCCGGGCCGCCGGTGACAAGAGAATAGGCAAGGCCGAGGGATTGTGCGCTATCGTCTCGGGCCGCGCCAAACAGCGCTCAACCTCGGCGGCGCTGACACTGGCAATAGCAAGGCGCAGTAGATCTCTGTCGATAGCGGTAAAACGCTCGAGAAAATCAGCCATGGTTTTCTCCCAGATTGAGAAACCCGGTCAGCGGACTGGTGTTTTGGGCTCGATTGCTGATGGCCCCGAGTCCGGCAAGATAGGCCGCTCGCCCGGCGCGCACCGCATCTTTGAAGCTACTCGCCATGGTCACGGGATCCAAGCTGGAGGCGATGGCAGTATTGACCAGCACGGCATCGGCGCCCAACTCCATCGCCCGCATCGCCTGAGACGGCGCGCCGATCCCGGCATCCACCACCACAGGTACATTGGCCTGCTCTATGATGATCTTCAAAAAGGGTTCTGTGGCCAGCCCCTGATTGGAACCTATGGGACTGCCAAGCGGCATCACGGCGGCGCAGCCTACCTCTTCGAGGCGCAAGCACAGCACGGGATCGGCATGCACATAAGGCAGTACGGTAAAACCATCGCTGCACAAGACCCGGGCCGCTTCCAGTGTTTCTACCGGATCCGGCAATAGATAACGGGGATCCGGGTGGATCTCCAGCTTCAATAGTTGGGTGCCCAGCATCTCCCGCGCCAGCTCGGCGGCAAAAATTGCCTCCCTGGCATTGCGGGCCCCGGCGGTATTGGGCAGCAGCTGCACGCCGCGCTCTTTGAGCGGTGCCAGCAATTCATCACTGCCCTGGTTAAAATCGAGCCGCTTCATCGCCACAGTAACCAACTCGGCGCCGCTGGCCACGAGCGAGCGTTGCATCAGTTCTGCCGAAGCAAACTTGCCGGTGCCGCCAAACAGCCTGGATTGAAACTCAAACTCGCCAATTTGCAACATATCAACCTCCGGCAACGGCGGAAAACAGCTCGAGGCTGTCTCCGTTTTGACATTCAAGCTCTGGCCACTGAGATCTGGGCACTACGGCGCCATTACGCACCAGCGCCACGCTGCCAGGCGCTATCTCACACCACTCGAGCAGCTGTAACAGCGTCATAGCCTCAGGCAACTCTTTGACTTGATTGTTTATCTTAATTTGCATCGCAATTCTCCTCACGGCTAAGCTCTGGGCGCCCTTTCATGAATTGGGTTTGTGTTTTATGTCCAGCCTGAGTGTGGGTTTGACAGTAAAGACATGCCGGGTCGGCGCAAAGCGCAGCCTCACGTACGGTTAACGTTCGGCAATCCAGGCTGATGAGCCGTCCCAGGGTGCTGCGCTCTCCAAGCAGGGTATTGATGGCGGCCAGCGACTGCATCGCCGCCAGGGTTTGCACCGCAGGACCCAGAACCCCCATGTCGCGGCAGCGCCCCGAGCCTGTGCTGTCTCGCGGGAACAGGCATTCGTAACAGCCCGCCTCGGGGTTAAGCCAAGGGGCGGTATGACACAATAGGCCGGAATCGGCGCTGATCGCCGCCGCAATCAGCTCTTTGCCCAGCTTCACACAGGCTTGATTAAGGTTATGACGGCAAAGGAAATTATCGCTGGCATCCAATACCAGTGACGCCTCACGAATAAGCTCCGCGCTCTTGGGGCCAAATAGCTTGGGCTCAATCTCAATCAGGCAGTTTGGATAATCGCGCCCCAGCTTTTCCTTGGCCACGTCGACCTTCAAACGGCCGATATCCTGCTCGTTGTAGAGCAGTTGCCTCGGCAGATTACCCAACTCGACAATATCGGGATCGATTAGAATGAGACGCCCTACTCCGGCGGCGGCCAAAGAGCGCGCCAGATGATGACCAAGACCTCCGAGCCCCACTATGGCGACCGTCATTACCTGTAAGGCGAGCTGCCCCGCTTCTGAGACTCTGGGCAGCAGCAACTGGCTACCGTAACGGATAAAGTCGCGATCGCTCAGCCCGGTACAGTCCTGACCCCCAGCACAGTCCTGAACCCCAGCACGGCCCAGAACTCCAGTACCGTCCCGCTCAGCTGCACCTTCCTGACCCCCGCCATTTTGTTGAGCATGGCTAATCCCACTTGCAATAGCGGCTGCTCGCCCTATCCAGCTTTGTGTCAGGCGCCTGAAGGCCGTTACCGGCTCGGCGGCCTCGGTAATGGCCCGCACCACGGCGACATTGGCAACACCGGTATGTTTGACGGCATCAAGGTTATGCTCGTCAATGCCGCCAATGGCGACCGTCGGCAGCAAGGAGCCGAAGGTTTCGCTATAGGCAGCAAGGCGCGTCAGTCCCTGGGGCAGAGACGGCATCACTTTGGTCTTGGTGGCAAAGATATGTCCGAGGGCCAGATAACTGGGCCTGTGGCGCAATGCAAGCAGCGCCTCGAAATAACCATGACTGGATAACCCCAGCGCCATACCCGCCCCTTGGATGGCCTCAAGGGATGCCTGGCTGAGATCCTCCTGGCCCAAATGCACACCAAAGGCGCCGTGGGCAATGGCCAGTTGCCAGTGATCATTGATAAATACCCGCGCCTGATATTGGCGCCCGAGCGCGATGGCGCGAATGATCGCCCGCTCGGCGCTCGAGCCGGGCAACACTTCCTCCTTGAGCCGCAATTGAATAGTGCGGCAACCTGCCTTGAGTAAGGCTTCCAGCAATTCGACATCGGCCACGACCGGGTAGATACCCAGATTATGGGGCAGTGTTTTAAAGCCTTCAGCACTAACGCCTTTAACACCAACGCCTTTAGCACTAACAGCATCAGCAGAGGTTGGCGCTGCAAGCCAGGGGGCGCCGAGCACTTGGGCTGGGTTGGCCCAGGGATAATCCTCCAGCGGCCAGATGACAGGCATAAGCTCGGCGGCCAGACAAGCCCCGGGTCGACCTAAGGGCCCGGGACCACTGCCTACCCGATAACTCTGCGCCAAAGCGCCATTGATATAGGCCTTGGCCAGAATTAGCGCATCGGGCAAGATCCAGTCGTGGGCCAAAAATGCCGCTATGGCACTGGATAGCGTGCAACCGCTGCCATGGTTGTTGCTGGATGCTTGCCTTGGGCTCGCCAACACAAACCCCTGCCGTTGATGCAACCCTGAGCTGTGAGGCAAGTCTTTAAAAAGCAATAAGTCTTCTGCCAGACCGCGCGCGATCCCCGCCTCGAAATCCCCGCCCTTGGCCAAGAGATGGCAAGGCAGTTCGTTTGCCAGGCAAGTTGCCGCATCTTGCCAGGAAGGAAAGTCATGAATATCGCTGCGACTCAGCAACGCCAGCTCGTGAATATTGGGGGTCAGCGCAGTGGCGAGCACCGCCAGCGGCCGGTAATCGAGCCGCGCTGCGCCCGTTGCAGTACTCTTAGAGAGTGCATCGCCGCAACTGGCCACCATGACAGGGTCGACCACCAAAGGAACATCAGGCAGGTGCCGAGCCAACCAGTCACAAAGCAGCTGCAGCTGCGCTTGATTGGCAAGCAAGCCGATTTTTATCGCCTTGGGCGGTAAGTCTCCGAGCAGAGCATTGAGCTGCGCCAGCAACATCTCCTCGCTCACCGCCTCGGTTAGCGTCACTGCCACACTGCTTTGGGCGGTCAAAGTGGTGATGACAGAGCAGCCATGGCAGCCAAGATTACTCAAGGTGGCAAGATCGGCCTGGATACCGGCGCCGCCGCCACTGTCTGAGCCGGCTATGCTCCAGACTATCGGCCTTTTATCAGCCGCCATTTCAGGCTTCCTCTTCATAGCGTGTAGCCTCTGGCTTGGACTTGGACTTAGGCTTTGGATTGGGATTGGACTCGGACTTTTCGCCTACTGTTGCCGGTTGATACAGGGCGCTGCCAGCGGCCTTGAACTGCGCCGACATCCGCGCCATCCCTGCCTCGGCATCCAGTACTTCCAGCGGCTGTGCCGTCAATTCTTCTGCCTGCACAGGCTCGGTTTGGCGCTCTGCCGAGTCTGGCCCTGACGAATCCCCCGAAGCTAGCTGAGATGCAGACAAGGATGCAGCCAGAGACGCTGCATAGTCGCGTACATCCTGGGTGATTTTCATCGAGCAGAACTTGGGGCCGCACATGGAGCAAAAATGCGCCACCTTGGCAGACTCCTGAGGCAGGGATTCATCGTGGAACGCCCGGGCGGTATCGGGATCCAACCCCAGGTTGTATTGATCTTCCCAGCGAAACTCGAATCTGGCCTTTGACAACGCATTGTCGCGCAGCTGGGCACCTGGATGTCCTTTGGCGACATCGGCGGCATGCGCCGCAATTTTGTATGCAATAAGCCCTTGTTTAACGTCTTCCTTGTTAGGCAAGCCCAGATGCTCCTTGGGGGTCACATAACAGAGCATGGCACAGCCGTACCAGGCAATCATCGCCGCGCCTATGCCAGAGGTGAAATGATCATAGCCGGGCGCAATATCCGTGGTCTGGGGCCCCAAGGTGTAGAAAGGCGCCTCATCACAGTACTCAAGCTGCTTGTCCATATTCTCCTTGATCAGCTGCATAGGAATATGGCCCGGCCCTTCGATTATGGTCTGCACATCGTATTCCCAGGCGATTTTCACCAGCTCACCCAAGGTTTCCAGCTCGGCAAACTGAGCCTCGTCGTTGGCATCGGCAATCGAGCCGGGGCGCATGCCGTCACCGAGCGACAGTGACACATCATAGGCGGCGCAAAGCTCACAGATGTCGCGGAAATGGCTGTAGAGAAAGTTTTCCTTATGATGGCTCAGGCACCACTTGGCCATAATGGAGCCGCCGCGGGATACCATGCCGGTCACCCGATTGGCCGTCATGGGCACATAGCGCAGCAAGACCCCGGCATGAATGGTGAAGTAATCCACTCCTTGTTCGGCCTGCTCTATCAGGGTGTCGCGAAACACTTCCCAACTGAGATCTTCGGCAATGCCGTTGACCTTTTCCAGCGCCTGATAGATGGGCACGGTACCTATGGGCACAGGCGAGTTGCGTACTATCCATTCACGGGTTTCGTGGATATAACGGCCGGTGGACAGATCCATCACCGTATCGGCGCCCCAACGGGTGGCCCACACCAGTTTTTCCACCTCTTCCTCGATGGAAGAGGTCACCGCCGAATTACCGATATTGGCGTTGACCTTCACCAAAAAGTTACGGCCGATGATCATAGGCTCGGCTTCCGGATGGTTGATGTTGGCGGGAATAATGGCGCGGCCACGGGCCACTTCGCTGCGAACGAACTCAGGGGTTATCGGCGTGGCAACTATAGCGCCAAAGGCTTCTCCTTTGGCTTTGCGGGCCAGTTGCGGATCTTTGGCAAGCGCTTCGTTGGCCCGGGCCATATTTTCACGAATGGCGATATATTCCATTTCAGGAGTGATAATGCCGGCGCGGGCGTAATGCAATTGGGTCACTCGCTTACCCGGCTTGGCCCGGCGCGGTTTGGGCAAAGCGTCGAATCTCAGATGATCCAGCCCTTCATCCGCCAGTCGCTGCTGGGTAAAACTGGAACTGACCTCGGTCAGCTCTTGCGTATCATCACGCTCTAAGATCCAGCCCTGGCGCAGTTTATCCAGGCCCTGGCGCACATTGATAGCCGCGTTGGGATCTGAATAAGGGCCGGCACAATCATAAACACGTACAACGGGATTGGGTTCAAATTGCGCGCTGCCATCTTGGGTTGGTATTCGGGTGTCTGTCTGCCTGATTTGGCGCATGGCAACCTGAATATCGGCCCGGGAGCCCTGAACAAACAGCTTCTGTGAATTGGGATGCTGCAAGGGTTTAAGGTTATCGATAAAAGCCTGGGCGGCCTCTCGGGTTTGACGACGATTGGATTGACGATTTGACATAAGCAAGCTCACTCTTTTGGAAAATGAAATTGCTTGTCAGGAGAGTTGAATAATAAGCGGCGCAAGCTGACTGGTTAAACTCCTTGATTTGGAGTCTTCCTCCGGCGGTGTTGGCAGACTGACCTCGTGGTTTCAGGTCAGTTCAATGTCCGCTGGAGAAGCCAGATATCGCCTCGGCTCTTTAAAGCCTTTGGCATAGATTTTTGCTCGCAGTGGCTGCGGTAATGCTGCAGCTGAATGCTTGTTTCCTTCGCAGGTGCTAGCCTGATCAGGTTCAACGGATCCCGAATAAACGGTCTCAGCCCAGAGGGCACTCCGACAAGATTACTGCCGAGTATAAGCACAAGCGGAAGCGGGAAACAAGCCCGACAGCAAAACGCGCCGCAGAATCTAATCCATTAAAATCACAAGTTAATCATTTGAAGTTAATACAAATATTTACAAAAATCTGGAAACCAATCTATTTCCAATCAAATAAATTGATTGCAAAACTCACTTACCAAGCCGCTTTAGACGGCTGGCCACCGCCTCCTTGAGTGCTTTTTCCATCTCTGTCTGACCGCACTTAAATGGAAACCCCAAGTTTTCGGCGTAGGGATTGAGCGGAGTCGGCACCTTGACGACCCGATAGCAGGTATCACCATCCTTGACGATACGGTTAGGGTCGAGCGGCAGATCCAGACTGGCCACTTTATTGAAATCATCGGCGTCATTGACCCAAAGCACCTCCATCTCCCCATCCATTTCACTGAGGCTCTTGCGTCCCGTAGCCTTATCCGCATATTGCTGTGATAGCTGCTGCAGCGCCTGCTGTTGCGAGTGTTGCAATACTTTTCGGGCAGACTTTAATGCGTTTGAACTGAAGTCCAGCTGAGCTTGCTCTGCCGGCTGCGATTTAAAGTCATTTGCTCGCTCTGGCGCAGGTACGGCTGCATTTTTCGTTTCTTCAATGACGCTACCAATAGGTTTAACGCTTTGATCCCGAATCTTGGGGACGCTTTGCTCATTCAGGTTTTTAACTCTGTCTTTCCGAGGGTTTTGCTCAGCTTCTTGAACAGTTTCTTGCACAGCCACTTGTTCAGTCTCTTGCAGCGGCTCTTCGGCGGCCTGCTTTGGTGGCTCAGAACGCTTGCTTGAGTCAGCTTTTTTAACCTCTATCGCTTCTTTGGACTGGATTATTGCTTCTTCGGCCAAGGCTTCCGGCACTGGCGTTAACGGTTTGGGGCTGGGCTGACTGAAATAAAGATAGGATTGCAACGCCTTGGGTTTGGCAGGCTCTGTCACCACTCTTCGCCATTCGGCCTGCTGCCAAAACCAGGATAACCCCAGCAATAGCACTAAGTGCGCGGCTCCCGCCACGGTCCAACTACTGATGGCGTTGCCCTTTGCCTCAGCATCCCCCTGCTCTGCTTTTTTAGTCATGCCAACTTGCGCCAGGCATTGGGGTTGAACCCCAAGCTGTTGACTAAAAAGCGATTGGTCAAAGAAAGGGTCAATCGAATGTATTTGAAAATGGCTTGGTTGGCAGGAACCTGTGTTAAGGATTTCATCCAGATCAAGCTCAAAGGCAGCATCCCTACCCGGAATGCTGAAGCTCAAGCTTGCCATTGTCGCCGGGCTTTCGTCTCGGCTGGCAATCAATTTATCTGAATGTGGAGGCATAAGCCGCTGATTTATCTTTCGCCAAATGTAAACTCAGTGTTAGAGAAAACCCTCGGTAAAAAGTTCATTCCCTTGTTTGAAAAGCAATTTACGCTACAAACTCAAATCGATGGCTTCAAACAAAACAGGTAAAACCTTTGTCGAATAAGGCTGACGGGATCCTCTGAACAAAATAACTGTAAAAAGCGACTTGGAAGCCGAGCAACGAGTTGTTAAGGTGCAGCATTAGACGTTTGCAAAAAATGCAGATGATACGGTTTAAAGAACAAATCAATCTCAGCGAACAGCTGTACACTTTTATCTAGCCAGAGTGCCATAGCGCTGTTAGACTCACTTTCAATGAGGTCGAACCAGAGAGTCAATCATGCCCAACAGCAAAGTCCCAGCAGCCGAAGCCCAGTTCAATGGCCAGTTTTCCGCTGGATACAGTCTGAATGAAGAGATAGCCAATGCCGTCAGCCATGGTTTGGGGGTGATTGCCGGCATTCTGGGATTAGTGCTGATGTTACTCAAGGGCTGGCATTCGCTGGACACCATTCAGTTAACAGGTGTAACCATCTATGGCAGCAGTATTATCCTGCTGTTCCTCTGCTCGACCCTGTATCACAGCATTCCTCAGCCAGAGTGGAAACGGCGCCTCAAGATGCTGGATCACTGCGCCATCTATCTGTTGATAGCCGGAACCTATACCCCGCTGATGTTAATTACTTTGGCCGATGCCCAGGAAGAATGGGTACTGGTAGCCATCTGGTTATTGGCACTGGGGGGAATAGTGTTCAAGAGCTGCTTTATTCACAGATTCAAGGCGCTGAGCCTGATATTGTATTTGGCCATGGGCTGGCTCTGCGTCGCCGTGTTGCCTGAGCTTATCGATAACCTGTCAACTGCCGGGTTCAACTTGCTGTTGGCCGGAGGCCTGAGCTATAGCTTGGGGGTGATCTTCTACGCCACCAAGGCGATCCCTTTCAATCATGCCATCTGGCATCTATTTGTATTGGGCGGCGCCGTTTGCCATTTCCTGTGTGTTTATCTGACGGTGATCTAACGCAGGCGAATAGGCTTAACTCAGCGCCGCCCTAGAGAGACGGCTTCCGGCTTGCTGTGCCAACTCTAGTGCAGCTAGGCCGGAGCTCTTATCTCAGCCTGCCATTGATTAAATTCACTGAGTAACCTCCGAGCGGCGATACTATAGCCTCCACCCAAGTCTTGCCAAACAGCCGCAATACATTCCAAGGTACATAACCCGCCCTGGCGCTGATTGCGCCGTAACCGAAACGCTGAGCCCTGCTCTGCTTGCAGTTCGACTCTGGCAAGCGACTGCAGATAGGGGCTTTGGCGATACATCTTGCCGGCCTCCTGCCAGGTTGCATCGAGTATGACCAGCGAATTTAGCGGCTTCCCTAATTTCAGAGCAGTTTTCTGAACGGCTTCCTGAGTAGCGTCTTGAGGCAATGTTGCGCCCTGAGCCGGGCTTGGGTTTAGCTTTGAACTTGGGTCTGGAGTTACGTTTGGGCTTTCATTTGCAGCTTGAGTTCGCGAAATACTTTCTTCGGAAGTACTTTCTTCGGTTTGCGGATAGAGTAAGGCGGTTCGCCCCAAAGACAAGTGCTCCATTAACCAAGCATCCGGGGCTTTACGCGCCCACAGTACCCGCTTACACAGAGTCGGATAAGCATTAAGCGCCAGGGTGGCTGTATTACTGGCTCGATTCAGCTCTCTTTCATGGGTCAGCAGGATTATTTTCACAGGCAACAGCAGCTTAATGACTTATCGGCTAATGGAAATCCCGCGAGTGTACCACCAGCGCGTGCATACTGCCCGAGATATCCTCCAGCCGACCGGCCAGCAGATGTAATACGCCGGACGAAAATTCCACGACCCCACTCACCTTGAGGATCCTGGCGCTCAAATAAGCCTGTCTCTGGGCTCTGGCCGTATCACTCCATACCACCAGATTAACATTACCGGTTTCATCTTCGAGGGTGATAAAGGTGACTCCACTGGCGGTGCCAGGCCTTTGCCTGCCGACCACCAGCCCAGCCACAGTCACATTCTGGCCATGACGGCACTGCCACAAAGAGGTGGCGCTGTGACACTTGCCGAGTAACCCCTGTTCTCTGAGCAGTGCCAGAGGATGGCGTCCCAGGGTCAGCCCGGTACAGGCGTAGTCAGCCAGCAAGGCATCGACTTCAGTGACCTCAGGCAAGGCGGTTTCAAGGCGAAAATCGGCCTCGTCCGGCAGCTCAAACAAGGGCAAACTCTGCTGACGGGCGGCCAACTGCCACCTGATCTGATGGCGATCGCCCCCCAGGGTAGCAAAGGCATTGGCGCTGGCCAGCGCCTCCTGCTCACGCCTTGGCAGTGCCAGAGCAGCCAACTGCGACAAGTGAGTAAAGCCCTCGCCCCGACCCGCTACTATCTTGGCGGCGCTGTGCTCGGATAATCCCTTGACCAACCTGAACCCGAGGCGCAGTGCCAAGGAACCATCGGTTTGTCGCTCCAGTGTGCTGTGCCACTGGCTGAGGTTGATGCAAACCGGCAACACCTGGCCGCCATGATGACGAAGATCCTGAATAAGCTGTGACGGGCTGTAAAAGCCCATGGGTTGACTGTTGAGCAAGGCGCAGCAAAACGCCACCGGGTAATAGTGTTTGAGAAAGGCCGAAACATAGGCCAGGAGCGCAAAGCTGGCCGAATGAGACTCGGGAAAACCATATTCGCCGAAGCCGCGGATCTGGCTGAATATCTGCCTGGCAAAGGTGTCACTGTAGCCTCGGGCCGTCATCCCCTGAAGCAGCTTGTGTTCAAATTGCTCCAGCTCGCCACTGCGTTTCCAACTAGCCATGGCGCGGCGCAGCTGATCGGCTTCCCCGCCACTGAAACCGGCGGCGACCATGGCCAATTGGATCACCTGCTCCTGAAAAATGGGCACCCCCAGAGTGCGTGACAATACATTTTCCACCTCGGCCGAAGGAAAAGTGACCGACTCGATTTTATCGCGGCGGCGCAGAAAGGGATGCACCATGTCTCCTTGAATTGGCCCCGGACGCACTATGGCTATCTGTATCACCAGATCGTAATAACAGGCGGGTTTAAGCCTGGGCAGCATGCTGGTCTGGGCTCGTGACTCCACCTGAAACACCCCCATACTGTCGCCCTGCTGCAACATACGATAGACAGCCGGATCTTCCCAACGAATATCCGACATGGCAAAGGGATGAATGTGGCGGGAGATCAACTCGAAACATTTGCGGATCGCCGTCAGCATTCCCAACGCCAACACATCAACCTTTAACAGCCCCAGGCTCTCGAGATCATCCTTGTCCCATTGGATCACTGTGCGCTTGGCCATGGCGGCATTCTCTACCGGCACCAGCTCGGCCAATGGCCCGGCCGAAATCACAAAGCCGCCGACATGTTGCGACAAGTGCCTTGGAAAACCCATCAGGGTCTCCACCAGCGGCAGCAGCCACTGCCCCAAACCTTGTTGTGGCAACAGCTTGCCTTGTTGCAACTGCTGCTGCCAAGGCACTTGCGGATCGCGGCGATCGACAGCGCCTATCAGCTCATCCAGCCGTTGCTCGCTGAGCCCCAGAGCCTTACCAACATCTTTCATGGCACTCTTGAAACGATAAGTGATCACACTGGCGGCCAGGGCTGCACGCTCACGGCCATATTTTTGGTAGATATACTGGATCACCTCTTCGCGGCGTTCATGTTCAAAATCGACATCGATATCCGGCGGCTCATGGCGCTCCTTGGAAATAAAACGCTCAAACAGCATGTTGACCTTGGTGGGATCCACCTCGGTGATCCCGAGGCAATAACAGACCACAGAGTTGGCGGCCGAACCTCGTCCCTGATGCAGTATCCCTTGCCTGGCGGCAAAACAGACCAGATCATAAATAGTCAGGAAAAAGTATTCGTAATTAAGCTCGGCAATCAGCTTGAGCTCGCGCCGATACTGAGTCTGCACTTCAGGTGGAACCGCCTCGCCAAAACGCCTGCGGGCGCCCTTTTCCACCTCTTGTGCCAGATATTCACTGGCACTTAGGCCGCTTGGCACCAACTCGGCCGGGTACTCATACTTGAGTTCATCCAGACTGAAATGACACCGGGACGCCAGCTCACAACTCCTTGCCAACCAGGCTTGAGGGTGACGCCTGGCCATAGCAGTTATCGGCTTAAGCGCCATCTCGGCATTACCCGATAACAGCTTGCCGGCCATGGGCACGGCGCAGCCATGACGGATACAGCTGAGTACATCGTGCAACCTTTGCCGCTCGGCAAGATGCATCTGCACATTACCGGCGGCGACACAGGGGAGGGAAAAACAACTCGACAGCGCCTCACAGGCCTCGAGATACCAGGCCTCTCCGGGTTGCAGTTGCCGCTCCATCAAGAGATAAAGCGGCAGTGAAAACGCGGCTTTAACCCGTGCCGTCAGGGTATTCAACTGTGCCAGACTGCGCTGCTGCAGCTGCGTCAGCCAAGGGGTTTGCTGACTTGGGCTTTGGTTGCCTATTCCCTGGTTTTTAGAGTTCTGATGATCGACATTCTGCTGACCAAGACTCTGGTGCTCAGTGCTTTGCAAGTCGGCTTGCACCAGCAACTCGCTCACAGATGGCGGCCGCCACAGGCAAAAGCAGCCGCGGTCAATGGCCGCAAAATCATCTAGGCTTAACCGATACTTGCCCTTATCGGCCCGGCGCCGCCCTTTAGTTATCAGAGTGCTGATAAGACCATAGCCCCGGCGATTTCTTGCCAGCAGCACCAGGCAGCCTTCCGGCAGGTGGAATTCGGCGCCGACAATCAGCTTGATACCGCTTTTTTTGGCGGCCTCATGCGCCTTGACCACACCCGCCAGAGAGCACTCATCGGTAATGGCGATGGCCTCATAGCCCAGTTTGGCGGCCTGCTGCACCAACTCATCCGGGTGGGAAGCCCCGCGCAAAAAGCTGTAATTGGAAATAGCATGCAATTCGGCGTACATCAGCTGAACCAAGCATGAAGAAAGAGCCCATTAGCGGTGCGGAACAGCCAACACAGACCGCCGCTCTCCTTATGATGGGCAAGAAAATAATCCCGGCAGGGAAAAGGCCCTGAATGCCAGGGGCTCTGTAACCTTTCCGGCCCCCTAAGCAGCTCCACGGCTTCAGGAGCAATGGCTTGCGGCTCTTGCAGCAGCCAAAGAGGCCGCAGCGCCAGCGACGGCTGAACGGGCGGCCTTGCCGGTGGCGGCCAGCGAGTCAGGGGAGTCGCTGTACTGGCCAGTTCAGGCATGGGATCGGCCGCCAACACCAAAGAGCGCACCTTATGGTTACCTAACCTGGCCTGTAATCTGGCGAGTAATTGATTGGCATCCTGCTGCTGCCCTTCTCTGGACTCGGTCAACTCTCGACTGCCCTGCTGCTGCGACACAAACTGCTTGGCTCGCAGCTCAATATCGACGACCGGGCTCGGCAGTTGCAATCCTTCCAGCTGTAAGCGGCAGAGCTGAGATAGTCCCTGCAGTTGATATTCCCCGAAGGGATAGTTGAGTGTCAGTTGCAGCGCCGGGGTCTCTGGCTCGCGAAACTTCAGCCACAGCTCCAACTGTTGCACCGCCAACTGCCTGATCCGCAAATAGGTTGCCAATTCCCCCAGCAGTTTTTGCAATGGAAACAGCAATCCCTGAACCCACTCAACATCATGCAGCAAGGTCAACCTGGCCTGAAACTGTTCGGGTAACTCATATCCCTTGCGGCAACAGGGCAAACGCCCCTGGATTTGTGCCAGCAGCTGCAGCAAACCTTGACCAAAGCGCCGCCCCAACTCGGCAAGGGGTAAAGCATCAAGCATGGCTAGAGTCGTCAGCCCAAGCGCGCCGAGCCGCTGCCGTTCCTCTTGGGTCAATGGCAGCAAATCCAGTGGTAAATCCGGCGGTAAGCCGTGATGCACCTTGAGGCGCCCGGCTTTTTCAGCTGTGGGCGTGCTCATGAAGGCAGCTGATACCGCGCTGATGCCGACGTGAGTATGCCGCGCCAATATCGCCGCATCCAGCGGTCTGTGTGCCAGCACCAATGAACATTTCAGACCATAGTCGGCGACTTTGTTGAGATAAGCCTCGACAATGGCGCTCAAACTGCCAAACAGTTTGACCATGGACCCCACTTCCAGCAACAGGGTATCTGTAGGCCAGCGCGCATCGGCCGCACTTTGAGCCGCTTGTTCGGTAAGCCCGGATAACAACGGCGGCCAGACTCTGGCGCTGAAATCATAGCTCCACTGACATAACCAATCCCGCAACGCCTCGCTGTCCACCTCCTGCAGCGGCCAAAGTTGCAACTCTCCGAGCAGCGACTGAGCGCTGCCGATACTCATCCCAGCTGTAACGCCTTTTGCTTGAGCGGCGGGACAGGCCGAATGTATAACCAGCTTCCGGCTGTCATACAAGGCCATGGGGACTTGGGGATCAAAAGGCTCTGACGCCGCAGCGGTTGGCACTGCTTTGGGCTGATTTTGGGTTTGGAACTGAGTTTGAACGCGTATTTGAACCTGAGCCGCACCACTGCCTGTCATACTTCCAGTCATAGTGTCGGTCATAGTACCTGTCACAGTGTCGGTCATAGTACCGGTCATAGAACCGGTAATAGTGCCCGCCATATTGCCCAGCATAGCCAGGCGGTAACGCTGATATTGCAGCAATAGCTGTGGAAACCAGACTCCCATCCATACCTGGGGCATCTCAGATAGCCTCTTGACTCTGAGCAGTATAGCTTTGAGCGGCTTGGCTCTGTGCCGTTTGAGAATTGGCCGGTTGCGGATTAGCGCTTGGGAAAAGCCCCGCGGGTTTATTTGACTCTTGCCGTGCCGTCCAGGGATTAGCCGCGCATTCATTGGATGCAGCAATCCTTGACTGCGCCATCCCCCAAGGACCATGAAGCACAGTGCTATGAAAACCAGAGTTGTGAAGACCAGTGCCATGTAAACCAGAGTCGTGAAGCACAGGGCCATTGGCCTTGCGGCCGGAATGGTTTGGCTCAATTAAATCTGTTGAGTTACTTAAACTATGATTGAGACCCGCCTTGCCGCTTCTCAGGGTTACCACGCCCGGCTCGACATGGGGCAGTTCAAGCGCCAGTGCCGGCAAGCCACGCAGATGCAATTCAGGGACGGGCCAACCACCGCGACGCTTTAAAATTTGCAGCCTGGCGGTATTAACGCCAGCCGCGCTGATAGCCAGCTTTAGGGTAACAGGATGATTACTATCGGCCTGAGCCATAGGCAACTGGCAAATTCCCAGCGCCTTGCCCTGCTCTGCGGCAAGTTGCAACCTTCTGGCCTCACTCAGTGTCAGCTTGTCCAGCCAAGCCAGCACCAAAGAACAGGCGCCGCTGCTCAACCCTTGCTCCATGGCCCAGAGCACCTCTTTACGCTGGGTTAACTCCAGCCACAAAATACGCTCGGCGGCAATACCGTGCTGGGCAAAACTCTGTGCCAGCGGCTGCAGTGGCGGCGCTATCAGCATTATCATGGCATCTCTGGACTCATCCCCTCTAAATTGATTTCTTTTGGACTGATTTTTTGCGGACTGACTTGTTGTCGAATGATTTATTTCAGAATGATTTCTTTCGGAATAAGAGCCACACTGAGCCGGCAGTAAATAACGCATCAAAGGCAGCAACAGGCTGAGTTCCCCGTGCCCAGGAGATTGGCTGAAGAGTTCACAAATACCCTGCCTTGGCCACCCTGCATCACTGAGCTGCGCATCCAATGCTTCAAAACCACTGGGATACCCCAATGTTTTGCCCTGACTGCCCGGCCCCAACCAGAGATCCCGGCGCTCCAGCAGGCTGTTCAAGGCCTGAGATTTTGCTGAATTAGATTTTACAGAGTGAGTTTTGGCTGAAACAGGCATGAAAAACACCGATACTGTATTTTTATACAGTATAACTAACTTTAGCCAACTGACAAGTCGTGCTGGCGCCAAAGCCTTAACCCGAGATAGAATAAATGAGAATGATTATCGAAACATATTCTCGACTTCAGCGAATAATTCAGGAGCGTGCCTTGCTGCCCTTTTCCGGCCTGTTTTCCCAACTCCAATGGCGACTGTTTGGCTATTTTGGTGTGTCATTACTGCTTATCCTGCTGCTCGCCAGTGGTATTGAAGCCATGCTGCTAAACCGCCTGTTACTGCTGCCCCAGCAGACCCAAAGCCAGTTACAGCAACTGGCCGATGAGGCCAACGACTATATCGTCAGGGGCGATATTACGGGACTGGCGGATTGGGAGGGACGGCAGGCATTTGTACTCTATGTGCTGGATAGCGAGCAACAGGCGGTGAGTCAGCGGGAAATGCACCCGCACTTTGTTTACAAACTCAATTTCCTCAAGCAGTTGCAGCAGCCTATGGGGGACAGGGTGCAAAAACCTTTGATAGGCCTGCCACTACGCAATAGCCTGGAGCCGGACAATCCCCTGCTCTTGGTGGTGCAGCTCAACGCCTCTTTACACCCGGCGCAGCAACTGGATAAAAGCCTCTGGCTTATCCGTATCCTGGTAGGACTACTGGTGCTCTTGTTGTTCAGTCGTCTGTTGAGCCGCTATCTGATCCAGCCGCTGAGTTTACTGCGCAGTGCCACCCGTCAGCTGGCACAGGGTCAACTCGATACCCGGATTGCCGGCCATTTTTCGATAAAGCAGCCGGAGTTTTTCCAGTTGGCGACCGACTTTGACCATATGGCCGAGCAGCTGCAAAAAAGCATTCAAACCCAGCAGCGGTTACTGAGGGATGTCTCCCACGAACTGCGCACTCCTCTTGCCCGGCAGGAGCTGGCCTTACACCTGTTGGAAAATCGCTTGGGGGAGGAACATCAACAACCGCTTGCCAGGCTAAGACGCCAGGGCGAAGAGATGGCGCAATTGATCAACACCATTTTAGACTTCAGCCGCCTGAGCAACGGCTTCATCAAGCTGACGGCAGCGCCTTTTACCCTGACAGAATTACGCCGCTCACTGCTGCAGGATCTGGAGTTTGAGTCTGGCCCCAAGCAAAGCATAGTCTGGGCACAGGCCCCCATTGATGAGCAAACTTTGCATACCGATATGGCCTACTTGAAGCGGGCGCTGGAAAATGTCTGTCGCAATGCCCTCAAATATGCCGGTGAAACCTGCCGGGTGGAAATCCAGGTATCTCAGTTGGGTGACGACAAATTAGGTGATAGCAGGCTGCAGCTGAGTGTCAGCGATGATGGCCCCGGGATCCCCAAGGAGCAACTGGAAGCCTTGTTCAACCCTTTCACCCGTTTGGATGAAGCGCGTCACAGCTCTCAGGGAGGTTATGGGCTGGGATTGGCGATTGTGCGCCAGTGTATGCAGCTCCTGGGCGGCTCGGCCCTAGCGGTCAACCGGCCTCAGGGCGGTTTGAGCATATTGCTTGAGCTGCCGCTGCAACTGCCAAGCTGCAGCGAAGCCCAACTTAAGTCTATCGCTTAAGCGGTAAACTTACGCACCTTCTTCAGTGCCATCTCCTGTTTAAGGCGAGAGAGATGCTCGATAAATACCTTGCCGTGCAGATGATCGATTTCATGTTGCAGCACTATGGCCAGGAAATCATCACTGTGGAGCGTCTGGGCTTGGCCCTGGCGATCCAGATAGCTGACAGTGACCGACTCGAAGCGTTTTACCTTGGAGCGATAACCGGGAATGGACAAACAGCCCTCTTCACCGATAAATTCGCCGCTGGACTCAGTGATCTGCGGATTGATCAGCACCAAAGGTTGATTGCGCTCTTCTGAGATATCAATGACGACTATTGCGTGTTCACTGCCCACCTGGGTCGCGGCCAAGCCGATACCATCGTCTGTGTGATACATGGTTTGCAACAGATCATCGATGAAAGGCTGCACGGCTTCTATTTCGGTGACAGGCTTGGCTTTACGCTTGAGCCTGGGATCGGGAACCGTCAAAATATCCATAATTGCCATAGGGTTATATTCTCAATTTACTCGACTTGGCGTTCAATGGGCGCCATTATGGCGAAAAAGCATCAAAAGGCAAACCTTGCGTGTGCAGCGAAGAGCCGCCATGACACTTTTGCCAAGTGAGTAACCTCCGCTATGGAATGGTATTATAATTTGCGCCAATAGCATCAGGAGCCAAGATGACCCCGGAAACGAGCGCCCCGCCACGAAGTCCAATGCAGAAGATTTGGCACATAGTTGCACTGATCCCCGAAGGTCGGGTGGCAAGCTATGGCAAGATTGCCGACTATGCCGGCTTGCCCGGACGGGCACGCTATGTTTCCCGGGCACTGAAACAGGCGCCGGACAGCCTGGCACTGCCCTGGCACAGGGTTATCAACAGTCAGGGGAAAATCTCCTTTGCCAAGGATACCCAGGCGTTTCAACTGCAGATGAGCCTGCTGCGCAGCGAAGGCGTACCAGTGAACCAAGGCAGAATTGCCCTGTCTGAATATGAGTGGCGGCCGGATATGGCCACTCTGGTCTTGTCCATGCCGTTTTAACCACAGGAGACTGCCTTTGATCCGTTCACTTCAACTCTTTGTACTGTTACTGCCCTTGTCGCTATGGGCGCAGACCAGCCCCCTGGCACCCCATACCGCCGAATATCAGGTCAATTATGGCGAAATCAATCTCGGTGGCGCCCGTTTTATGCTGTTGCCGCCAGAGGGCGACTTCTATCAATACAAATTGGACAGCGATCTCAGCCTGCTGGTGCTGAGCGATAAACGCCATATCCGCAGTGAATTTACCTATCAGGATGGTCAGCTGACGCCGCTGCGCTTCAGCCATCAGCGAACCGGCACAGGCCCCAACTTCAATGAGCAGATAGCCTTTGCCAAGGAGCAGGGCAAAATTTTCAGTCGCTACAAGGATGAAAAGAGCAAGCTGGACTACTCAGGCGCCCTCTACGATGCCCTGATGGTACAGCTGCAGTTTCGGCTGGATCTCGCCGCCGGCAAGGAGCCACTGGCCTATGAGCTGGTCAAGGACAACGAGATAGATGACTATAGTTTCAAGATAGTCGGCAAAGAGCGGATGACACTGGACAGTGGCGTTTATAACACGGTGAAACTGGAAGTGGTCCGCGACAGCAGCAAACGGCAGACCTTTATTTGGATGGCACCGGATCTCGGCTGGCTGCCGGTGCGCCTGACCCATTTCGAGTCAGGCAGCAAGCAGCTCGATATCAAGTTAGCCAAGCTGAGCCTGGGCTCGGAAGTCAATAACCAGCTCGCCAAGACGGAATAATTTCCAATCCCCCGGCGCCAATAGCTGCCAGTTTTCATTGCCGGTCAGCGGCCGGGTGGCTATGACAGTGACCACATCCTTGGGGGTGGTCTGGGTGTCGAAATCAATCACCACATCCGTGTCTATCAGCTGAGCCCGGCCAAAGGGCGCCCGGCGGGTGATGTAGCAAAGGTTATTGCTGCAATAACTCATCAAATAACGGCCATCGCTGAGGATCATATTAAACACCCCTAGAGTGCGGATCTCCTCGGCAAGCTGGGCGACATATTCAAACACGGGCAAAATATCATCCGGCTCGGATTCACCGAAACGCTCGGCCAGGCGGCTCATTATCCAGCAAAAGGCCTGCTCACTGTCTGTATCACCTACGGCCTGAAAGCGGCCGCTTTGAAACTTCTGTTCATAGTCAGACAACTGGCCGTTGTGGGCATAGGTCCAGTAGCGCCCCCAAAGCTCGCGGGTAAAGGGGTGGGTATTTTCCAACGAGACTTCACCGCGGTTGGCCTGCCGAATATGGCTGACCACCACTTCACTCTTGATCGGGTATGACTTGATAAGGCTTGCCACATGGGACTGGCTGCTGGGGCTGGCATCCTTGAAGGTGCGACTGCCCTTGCCTTCATAAAAGGTGATCCCCCAACCATCCACATGGGGCCCGGTCACCCCGCCTCGCTCCGCCAGCCCGGTAAAGCTGAAGACAATATCCGTTGGCACATTGGCACTCATCGCCAGCAGCTCACACATCTTGGTTTTTCCTGTCACTGAATCTGTTATTTCATTATCTGCGGCATTGTAGCCAAGCCTTGTCGGCAGGGGAATTATTGCTTGCAATAAAAAATTTAAACAATTGTTTGAAAAATGCTTGTATTCGATTTCGCTTAGGTTTAATTTTATTGCGACACAGGTCTGACCACATACTATAATTGTGATCTTGATCGCTCTCAAGCGAGGCGTTCTACACTGAATAAAGTGGTCGTTTTATTAAGGAGAACAAACAGTGACTACCCTACTATGGATCCTGGCATTGCTCTTGGTTTTAGGAGCAGCAGCGTACCTCAGAGTATCCCTGCTGACTGCAACCATAGCCGCCGCAGTGGTCATGGCAGCAGGCAGCCTGCTGGATGTAACTGGACTGATTAGCTGGATAATTTTCCTGGTTATTGCCCTGCCGCTGAACCTGAGTGCCTTCAGGCAGAGTGTGATAACCCGGCCATTACTTAAACTCTATCGCGGCATCATGCCGGAGATGTCTTCCACCGAAAAAGAGGCGATTGAAGCCGGTACTACCTGGTGGGAAGCCGATCTCTTCGCCGGTAATCCCAACTGGAAGAAGCTGCACAACTATCCGGTTGCCCGTCTGAGCGCCGAAGAACATGCCTTCCTGGAAGGACCTGTGGATGAGGTCTGCCGCATGGTTAACCAACATCTGGTTTCCCATCAATTGGCGGACTTGCCTGCCGAAGTATGGCAGTTCCTCAAAGACAAAGGCTTCTTTGCGATGATCATCAAGAAGAAGTACGGTGGTCTGGAATTCTCTGCCTACGCCCAATCCCGGGTACTGCAAAAACTGGCCGGTGTCAGCAGTGAATTGGCCTCGACCGTAGGTGTGCCCAACTCACTGGGCCCGGGTGAGCTGCTGCAGCACTATGGTACCCCGGAGCAGCAGGATCACTACCTGCCCCGCCTGGCCAAAGGTTTGGAAGTTCCCTGCTTTGCCCTGACCAGTCCTGAAGCCGGCTCAGATGCCGGCGCCATTCCGGATTTCGGTGTAGTCTGCAAAGGCCAATGGCAAGGTGAAGAAGTGCTGGGGATGAAACTGACCTGGAACAAGCGCTATATCACCCTGGCACCTGTTGCCACAGTTTTGGGGTTGGCATTCAAGCTTAAAGATCCCGAGCATCTGCTTGGCGATAAGGAAGAGCTGGGCATTACCTGCGCCCTGATCCCAACCGATGTTGAAGGTGTGGAAACCGGCCGTCGTCACTTCCCGCTCAACTGTATGTTCCAAAATGGTCCAACCCGAGGCAATGAGGTGTTTGTTCCTCTGAGCTTTATCATAGGTGGCCCGAAAATGGCGGGACAAGGCTGGCGCATGCTGGTGGAATGCCTGTCGGTTGGCCGCGGCATCACCCTGCCCTCCAACTCAGCCGGTGGCGTTAAAACCGCGGCTTTGGCAACCGGTGCCTATGCCCGCATTCGTCGTCAGTTCAAGCTGCCTATCGGTAAGCTGGAAGGCATTGAAGAGCCAATGGCGCGCATCGGCGGTAACGCCTATCTGATGGACGCTGTAACCTCCTTGACCACCACAGGTATTGATCTGGGTGAAAAGCCTTCCGTCATCTCGGCGATAGTCAAATATCACCTGACCGACAGAATGCAGAAATGCGTTATCGACGCCATGGATATTCACGGTGGTAAAGGCGTATGTCTTGGCCCCAACAACTATCTGGGACGCGGATATCAAGCGGCACCTATCGCCATTACGGTTGAAGGGGCCAACATTCTGACCCGCTCCATGATCATCTATGGTCAAGGTGCCATTCGCTGCCATCCGTATGTGCTGGCAGAGATGGAGTCAGCCTTTGATACCGACGTAAACCGCGGCCTGAATAACTTTGATGCGGCGCTGTTTGGCCATATCGGCTTTACCACAAGTAACCTTATCCGCAGCCTGTGGATGGGCCTCACCGGCAGTCGCTTCTCCAATGCGCCTTTTGCCGACAAGACCAAGCGTTACTATCAGCATATGAACCGCTTCAGTGCCAACCTGGCCTTGCTGTCGGATCTGGCGATGGCGACCTTAGGGGGTAACCTCAAACGTAAGGAGCGGATCTCTGCCCGCCTGGGTGACTTGCTCAGCCAGTTGTATCTGGCATCGGCAACCCTCAAGCGTTATCAGGATGAAGGCCGTCAAAGTGAAGATCTGCCACTGGTACAGTGGGCGGTTGAAGACGCGCTCTACAAGCTGCAGTCTTCTCTGGATGAGCTGCTGGATAACTTCCCTGCTGGCCTCGGCGGCGTACTGCGCCTGGTGTTGTTCCCCTTCGGTCGACCACTGAAGCGCCCAAGTGATGTGTTGGACCACAAGGTAGCCAAGATAATGCAGACCCCTTGTGCCAGCCGTGACCGTCTGGGTAAGGGACAATTCTGGGAAGCCTGCGACAATAATGCCGTAGGTATTCAGGAACAGACCTTCAAAGACATACTGGCGGCAGAGCCCTTGTATGACAAAGTCTGTAAGGCTGCCGGCAAACGTCTGCCCTTCATGTGGCTGGATAAAGTGGCCGCAGAAGGCAAGGCGCTGGGTGTTCTGAGCGATGCAGAAGTGGCCCTGCTGGAGCGCGCTGAAATCGGCCGAATGAAGTCCATCAACGTGGATGACTTTGACCCCGCCGAACTCAAGGCTCAGAGCCTGGAGCCGGAAAACCGCGAAGAACAAGCCGCTTAAGACTGTCGATAATATCACTGGAAACACAAAATGCCGTTCACAATTGTGGACGGCATTTTTATTGTCCTTCCCAACCTTCACTTCAATAGTTGGTCTTCATTCAAGATAACTAGCATCAAAACTTAAAGAATAAATGGGGACATAGTTAACCCAGGTGTAAAAAGCAGTCTGCACAGCATTAAAATAGGTAAAACAATCAGATGATTGGCCCCGTATTCAGAAGTTAACAGTAGATCTCATTCCCAAGAAAATGACGCCTTTATGCTTGTCGTATAGATAGCGTTTTCTCTGTTAGCAAAACATCCTATTAAAAACGGCTATTAACCGTCGCTGATATCAAATTTTTACTTATAGACACAAAAAATCCGACAACCTGAAGTCGTCGGATTTGGCTCTTTGTGGTTCAAGTCAGCATCTGTGGCTATAAACTGTATATGTCGCTGCAACATATAACCAAGCTTGTGCCATGTTTCCCTGTTCTACTTGGTCCAGCGGTCCATCCAGCCCAGCACCTTGGCGTACCACTGCTCAAGGTTATTGGGATTCAGGATCCAGTGGTTCTCGTCCGGATAGATCAGCAGCTCCGAAGGGATATTGTTGCGCTGCATATAGCTGAACGCCGCCAAACCCTGACCGTAAGGAACCCGGAAGTCTTTCTCACCGTGGATCACCAGCATAGGAGTCTTCCAATTTTCCACATAGTTGGCCGGATTGAACTTCTCATAAAGATCCTTGGCCTGCTCATAGCTGCCGCCAAACTCATGCTCAGGGAACCAGAGTTCCTCGGTCACATGGTACATGGAGCGCATATCGAACAAGCCCGCGTGGTTAACCAGGCACTTGAAACCGTCATTCCAGTTACCCTGGATCCAGTTCATCATGTAACCGCCGTAGGAGCCGCCGAGGGCGCAGGCGTTATCGGCATCGATCCACTTCTGCTGTTTGGCAACCGCAGCCAGACCTTTTTGCAAATCTTCCAAAGGCTTACCGCCCCAATCCAGGCTGATGGAATCGGTAAAGGCCTGACCATAGCCGGTAGAGCCGTGGAAATCCACCATCACCACCGCATATCCGGCACCGGCCCACAGCTGAGGATTCCAGCGGAAGCTGAAACTGTTGCCGAATGAACCTTGTGGGCCGCCGTGTACCAGGAAGGCCACCGGATACTGCTTGCCTTTCTGGAAATTCGCCGGCTTGAGCCAGTAACCATAAACCTCTTCGTTGTTCCAGCCCTTGAAGCTGAACTGCTCAAACTCACCGAACTTGACCTTGTCCAGCTTGGCCTTGTTGACTTCAGTCAAACGGGTCAGGTTTTGCCCTTCCATGTTGATGGAGTAGAGATCGCCCGGTTCCACCAAAGACTTATGATTGATGATCAAACGATCGCCCGCCAGACCCACCAGGCTGTTGCTGCCATCGTTGTAGATGGCGCGCACATCACCAAACTGGGTGTTGATGGCAAATACAGACACCTGGCCCAGATCCTGAGCGGTCACATACAGGGTGTTGTTATCTTTACCAAAGCTCAGTGAGGCTGGGCTTCTGTCCCACATAGGCGCCACTTCCTTGCTCTGACCCGTGACTGTGTCTTTGAGCATGATGCGGTATCTGTCGGCCTCGAACCCAGGCTTTTTCATCGCCAGATAGGCCAGATAACGGCCATCGGCGGAAAACACCGGCTGAGCATCCCAGGCCTGGTTATCTTCGGTGAGATTCTTGGCCTTGCCACCTGTGACCGGCACCTGCCAGAGATCGTAGTTGGTGGTCCAGGCCTGATCTTTACTCGGAGCCTTGGCACTGTAGACAATATATTTGCCATCCGGGCTGAATGTCACCTCTTCCATGCCGGAAAATGGCTTTGGCGGGGTTTCGGTATCCAGGCCTTGGGTCACATCCACCGGCTTACCCAGCTTGCCGTTTTCAAGCTGCGCCACAAACAGGTGATTACGGGCATGGTCAGACCAAGTGTCCCAGTGACGCACCATCAACTGATCGTATTCACGACCTGTACTCTTGCGCTCGGCTTCTTTATCAAACTTGGCTTTTGAACATTCCAGGGTGTCGCACTCGGGAAACACACGAATGCTCATCACCACCTGCTTGCCATCGGCCGATAATTTGTAGCCGTCGATACCCAGAGGCAGATCAGATACGGCCTGGGCTTCACCACCATCCAGCGGCAAGCGATACAGTTGGCTGCTACCATCACGGGCAGCAATAAAATAGACTTGCTTATCGTCGCTGCTGAAGGCCACATCGTGTTCGGTACCCGGTGCAGAAGTCAGCTGCTTGGGAGTCGCATGCTTGTCGCTGAGATCCAACAGATAGAGATCTGAGCTGCTGCCATCATCGGTAACCTTTTTCAGGCCGTAGATAAGCTTGGTGCCGTCATTGGATACAGCGGCAGAATGAAGTTTGTTGAGCTTGACCAGATCCTGGACAGTAAAAGGGGCCTTATCGGCAGCCAGCGCCGGCTGAGCCAGTCCTGCGGCGAGCAGCGCCATCAATAGTGGGTTGGTTTTCATTATAAATCTTCTTATTGGTTGTTGATTGCAATGCAAAAGGGGCCAATAGGCCCCTCAAGGTTCAGCTTAAGCCTTGGCGTTCTGGATATTCACCTTCCAGATTGCCGGGCCGGTTTCGTGCGCATTCACCCCGTTGGAGTCAACCGCTACAGTAACAGGCATATCCTTGACGTCAAACTCATAGATAGCTTCCATTCCGAGATCTTCAAACGCCACCACACGGGATTGCTTAATCGCCTTGGACACCAGATAAGCGGCGCCGCCGACGGCCATCAAGTATACCGCCTTGTGCTTGCGGATAGATTCGACAGTGGCCGGACCACGTTCAGCCTTGCCTATCATGCCCATCAACCCTGTCTTATCCAGCATGAGATCGGTGAACTTATCCATACGGGTAGCGGTTGTCGGACCGGCCGGGCCAACCACTTCATCACCTACGGGGTCGACCGGACCTACGTAATAGATGAATTTACCAGTGAAATCAACCCCTTCAGGCAAGCCTTCACCGCTTTCAATCAGGCTCTGGATCCGTTTGTGAGCCGCGTCACGGCCGGTGAGCATCTTACCCGAGAGCAGCAGAGTATCGCCGCTGTTCCAGCTTTCAATCTCTTCCTGGGTAACGGTATCGAGATTGACCCGGCGCACGCTCTCACCCACTTCCCAGGTGATTTCCGGCCAGTCATCAAGGCTTGGCGGAGTCAGCTCGGCTGGGCCGCTGCCGTCAAGATGGAAATGTACATGGCGGGTGGCGGCGCAGTTGGGGATCATCACCACAGGCTTGGAGGCGGCGTGGGTTGGCGCTGTCTTGATTTTAACGTCCAGTACAGTAGTCAAACCGCCCAGGCCCTGGGCACCAATGCCTAAGTTATTGGCGCGCTCGAAGATATCCAAACGCAGCTTCTCTTCCGTGGTTTCGGCGCCGCGTTCCATCAGTTCATGAATATCCACGCTCTCCATCAAGGCTTCCTTGGCAAGCACAGCGGCTTTCTCGGCGGTGCCGCCAATGCCGATTCCCAGCATACCCGGTGGACACCAGCCGGCGCCCATGGTTGGCAGTGTCTTCTCAACCCAGGCGGCGATATCGTCAGACGGATTGAGCATCACCATCTTGGCCTTGTTTTCACTGCCGCCGCCCTTGGCGGCAATGGCCACTTCGATATGATCGCCGGGAACCATCTGAATATGCACCACAGAAGGCGTGTTATCGCGGGTGTTTTTACGGCTGCCGGCCGGGTCGGCCACAATTGAAGCCCGCAACGGGTTATCAGGATTGGTGTAAGCGCGGCGTACGCCTTCATCCACCATCTGCTGTACTGTCATATCTGTCTTGTCCCACTGCACGCCCATCCCCAGATAGACATAACAGGTCACAATGCCGGTATCCTGACACAAGGGTCTGTGCCCTTCGGCAGACATGCGCGAGTTGATCAAAATCTGGGCAATCGCATCCTTGGCAGCCTGGCTCTGCTCACGCTCATAGGCGGCAGCCATGGCATCGATAAAATCTTTCGGATGGTAATAGGAGATATATTGCAGGGCATCAGTGATGCTGTCGATAAAGTCAGCTTGCTTGATTACAGACATGTTTGGCGCTCCATTAGCCTAAGGATCCGCCCCTTCAGCTCAGGATCAACGCTCAACAGAGATTCAAGCCAAAGCCTTGAATTTCAGGCTCCGCTTGCCGGTTTTGCGACACAAAAATGCTCAAAACGATAGCAAAGCCGTGATACAACGCGTTTTCACCAAGGGCCAGGGGTGGTTTTATTAGTTTTTTGTGGCCGTTATGATACTCTTTCGTTCCTTTTTGGGCTACATCACATTTTCAGATAGGGTCGTTCGATGTACCAGCAGGCTATTTGCCCTCCCGCCATTCGCCTTCTTGACTGGCAATTATCAACCTTAGAGCTGTTTTCCCACTTCAGCGGTGAGCCTTGGGCCATGCTGCTGGATTCGGCCGATGCCAAACACTCTGACGCCAGATACGACATCATAGTCGCCGAGCCGATAGCCACGCTAGTCACCACAGGTGAAACCACCCAAATCGCTGAGGCAGGCAGCGTACGACGCTCAAGTGACGATCCTTTTGCCTTGCTGCAACAACTGCTGCAACAGTATTTTCCCAACGCCATGCCGGTCAATCTGCCTTTCAGCGGCGGCGCTGTGGGCGCCTTCAGCTACGATCTTGGCCGCAGACTGGAAAAACTGCCGAAACTGGCCGCAGCCGATATCGCTCTGCCGGAGATGAATGTCGGCCTCTATAACTGGGCCCTTATTCGAGATAAGGAATCAGCGTGCTGGCAGTTGGTGCACTACCGCGGTGAAAAGGCGCTGATTGACACCCTGTCGCGGCTGACGTCCAAAGTCGCAAACAGTCCCAATAAGCACCTTGACCAGAAAGCGTTCCGGCTCAGTGGTAAGTGGCGCTCGCAGCTTAGCCGCGAGCAATATGGCGACAAGTTTGCCCAAGTGCAGCAATATCTTCACAGCGGCGATTGCTATCAAATCAATCTGACCCAAAGATTCCAGGCCGACTATCAAGGCGATGAATGGCAAGCCTATCGTAAGCTAAGACAAGCCAACGGCGCGCCCTTCTCTGCCTTTATTCGCCTGGAGCACAACTGCATCCTGTCCATCTCACCCGAGCGTTTTATTGCCCTGGATCCCAACCGCCATATTGAAACCAAGCCCATCAAGGGCACCCTGCCCCGCAGTGCCGATGAACAGCAAGACAGGCAGCTTGCCAAACAGCTGGCGGAGTCGGAAAAGGACAGAGCCGAAAACCTGATGATAGTGGACTTGCTGCGCAACGATATCGGTAAGGTTGCCAGCCCAGGCAGTGTGGCCGTGCCGCATCTGTTTGCCATAGAAAGCTTTCCGGCGGTGCACCATCTGGTCAGTACAGTGACTGCCGAACTGGCACCGGGTTATCAGGCCACAGACTTGCTGCGAGCCGCCTTCCCCGGCGGCTCAATCACAGGCGCGCCCAAAATCCGCGCCATGGAAATTATCGAAGAGCTGGAACCCAGTCGCCGCTCACTCTACTGCGGCTCCATCGGGTATCTGAGTCAGGATGGCAAAATGGACAGCAGCATCACCATTCGAACCCTGGTTGCCGATTCCGGACAACTCTATTGCTGGGCCGGCGGCGGGATAGTAGCCGACTCAGACGTGGATGCCGAATACCAGGAAACCTATGATAAAGTGAGTCGAATACTGCCGCTATTGACCCCTGAGCCAGACTCGCCTTAGCCTTAAGCTTGCCATTTAAGCTTGATGATAGTTCTTTGCGAAGACAGGACAGTAATGGCTTGGGTTATTGATTACTTCAATTTACTTCAAGGACGCTATGGATAAAGACGAGCTACTGACCCGTTTTCAACTCAGGGCCCTGAGTCGATACCATTCAAGTCCTTTGCTCCCGGCCAAACTCAGGGCCGCGGCGGTACTTATCGCGCTGGAGCCGGGTTTGCAGGGGCCGGAACTTATCCTGACCCAGAGACCGAAGCATCTTAAGGCTCATCCAGGTCAAGTGAGCTTTCCCGGCGGCAAACCGGAAGCCGAAGATCAGAACCTTATCATGACAGCCCTCAGAGAAGCTGAAGAAGAGATAGGCTTGGCGCCGGATAATGTCGAAATCATAGGTCAACTGCCCAATCATCCCACCTTTACCGGCTTTGAGATCACCCCTGTGCTTGGCTGGGTAAAGTCACCCTTTGAGGCCCAAATTGACCCGGCCGAAGTGCAGGAGCTATTTCGGGTGCCGCTGGCGTTTTTACTGGAAGAGGAAAATCGTCACACGGCTATGTTCGAGCGCCGCGGCCATTTCTACCCTGTCACCTTTATTCCCTATCGCAGGCACTTTATCTGGGGCGCCACCGCGGCGATTATCGATATGCTTTGTCGACAACTGCGCTGACAGCACAGCATAAAGGCAGTTAGGGAAGACTTTGACAGGCCCCGGCATGCCTTCAGTCAGATGCCTTGAATGCCAATTGCTGTGTAAGCCACTCTCTACAAAAGAGAAGGCCGCGAGGACTTATTCGCACCTTCCTTAGATGAAGAAACGCAGATACAAGCCAGCGGCGGTGGATGAGAGCAGCAAAAGTGGAATATTGAACCAATAACCCAAGCGGCTGTGATGAGCCACATACCAGTTGAAAGCCAGACTAATGAAACTGATGGCAGCGCAAGCCCAGATGATATATTCCAATAGCATGGTCTGCTGAGGGTCCCAGTACAAACGCACCGGCGCCCCTTTGCTGAAGAAATAGCCTACGGCCCTATCGGGCCGCGCTTTATCAAATATCAGCAGGGCGTAAATCGCCAGTGACCAACCAATAATCGACAGGCTCGCCAACAGATATTGAAAGATTTTGACCTTTTTCATCCAAACTCCTTCCGTCTGAAGGGGGATATTGTCCCCAGAATACCTTTTTCAGCTTGAGAAAAGCCACCAGCAAGGTAATATTAACCTCCAAATTTTTTCCTGTGTCATCAATATAGTCAGGGATTTGCCTGATTTCTGCTCTCGAACTATTTTCGGGGCGAATTGAAGCATAAAACGTTTCATTGGAGAACTAAGCAATAATGAGCATTGCATCTGTCGCATCTGTATTTAAAGGCGAGCATGCGGTCGGTTCACAGGTCACTGTACGTGGCTGGGTAAGAACCCGTCGTGATTCCAAGGCCGGCATCTCGTTTCTTGCCGTCTATGATGGTTCCTGTTTCGATCCTATCCAGGGCGTGGTGCCAAATAGCTTACCCAATTACAATGACGAAGTGCTGAAGCTCACTGCCGGCTGCTCCGTGATTGTCACAGGTGAAGTGGTTGAAAGCCCAGGCTCAGGCCAGGACTTTGAACTGCAAGTGACCCAAGTGGAAGTCACAGGTTGGGTGGAAGATCCTGATACCTATCCTATGGCGGCCAAACGTCACTCGGTTGAACACCTGAGGGAACTGGCGCACCTGCGTCCACGTACCAACATCATTGGCGCGGTTGCCCGAGTACGTAACTGCCTGTCACAGGCGATTCACCGCTTCTATCACGAAAACGGCTTTATCTGGGTTTCTACCCCACTTATCACCGCCTCCGACTGTGAAGGCGCCGGTGAAATGTTCCGGGTATCAACGCTGGACATGGAAAACCTGCCACGTACCGCCGATGGCAAGGTAAATTACGAAGAAGACTTTTTCGGTAAAGAGGCATTTTTGACCGTATCGGGTCAGCTCAACGGTGAAACCTACGCCTGTGCCCTGTCGAAGATTTACACCTTTGGCCCAACTTTCCGTGCTGAAAACTCCAACACCAGCCGCCACTTGGCCGAGTTCTGGATGGTTGAGCCGGAAGTGGCTTTTGCCGATCTGAACGACATTGCCGGTCTGGCCGAAGCTATGCTCAAGTACGCCTTCAAGGCGGTGCTGGAAGAGCGAATGGACGACCTGCAGTTCTTTGCCCAGCGCGTCGATAAAGGCGTGATTGAGCGCCTGGAAAACTTTGTCAGCAGTGACTTTGCCCAGGTGGACTACACAGATGCCGTTGAGATCCTCAAAAACTGCGGCAAGCAGTTTGAGTATGATGTCGAATGGGGCATAGATCTGCAATCCGAGCACGAGCGTTATCTGGCCGAAGTGCACTTCAAGGCTCCTGTGGTCGTGAAGAACTATCCAAAAGATATCAAGGCCTTCTATATGCGTCTCAACGAAGATGGCAAGACAGTGGCAGCGATGGACGTATTGGCCCCCGGCATTGGTGAAATTATCGGTGGTTCACAGCGTGAAGAACGTCTGGACGTACTGGATATGCGCCTGGCCGAGATGAATCTCAACAAGGAAGATTACTGGTGGTATAGAGATCTGCGTCGTTACGGCACTGTGCCTCACTCAGGCTTCGGTCTGGGCTTCGAGCGTCTGGTGTCTTACGTTACCGGTGTTTCCAACATCCGCGATGTAATCCCCTTCCCTCGCGCCCCAAGAAGCGCCAACTTCTAACGAGTTCTTATCCAAAAAAACGCGCTTCCGGGCGCGTTTTTTATTTTCAGCCCCTAAACCACCTACTTCAGTAGGTGGTTATCATCAATTTAGGCTTGGCCTGTAAAGGCTACCCATGCTAATTGCTCTTTTGATTTTTAGCGAAGTCAAAGGACAAAAAGCATGAGTAGATACGAGCAAGCATCGCATGTGTATTGGCGATGTCAATATCATATAGTTTGGACTCCAAAGTACCGTTTTAGGATTCTCAAAAACAAAGTAGGTAAGGAGGTTTACCGCTGTATTCACGTTTACAGTGAGTAACTTGGGTGCAAAGTAGTAGAGTTAAATGTTCAGGTAGACCATGTTCATTTAGTTATAAAAGTTCCGCCAAAGTTATCGATATCAAGACTGATGGGAGCGCTCAAAGGCAAAATAGCACTAAAACTATTTAGTAAATATCCATACTTGAGGAAGAACAAAATGTGGGGTAACCATTTTTGGCAGCGAGGATACTTTGTCGATACGGTTGGAATAAATGAAGAGATAATAAGGCGTTATGTCCGGCATCAAGAGAAAGAAGAAAAGCAGGAGCAAACTCAGTTAACGCTGGAGTAAACAACGCCCCCTTTGAGGGGGCATATACAAAGCCACCTTCTTCAGAAGGTGGATTCTTTACT